>JAUXGF010000487.1 GCA_030622395.1 Calditrichaceae bacterium | reverse complement strand
TGATTTTAGTAATTATAATCAGGGTCTAAGGGGCGGTAAAATACGCGTGCGCCCGAAAATCGAAATCAAGGATAAAAAAACTTTAGTCATAAAAAACGTCCCTTACGGCGTTACTACTTCCGGTATGATTGATTCAATCGTAAAAGCAAATGATAATAATAAAATTAAAATTAAAAAGGTTATCGACAACACAGCTAAAGATGTGGAGATTGTTGTGGAATTGCCTCCAAATGTTTCCCCGGATGTAACTATCGACGCCTTATACGCTTTTACTGACTGCGAGGCGTCGATCTCGCCTAACGCCTGTGTGATCATTGATGAAAAACCATATTTTATTAATGTAAATGAAATGCTTCTGCTCTCGACAAAAAATACAGTACGGCTTTTAAAGCGGGAGCTGGAAATTAAAAAAAGCGAACTTTTGGAAAAATTATTTTTCTCTTCACTGGAAAAGATTTTTATCGAAAAACGTATCTACCGGGATATTGAAGAATGCGAAACTTGGGAATCAATTATAGAAACTATTGATAGGGGGCTGGAACCTTATAAACCACAATTGCTGCGCGAGGTTACAGAAGAAGATATCGTACGCTTAACAGAGATCAAAATAAAACGCATTTCCAAATATGATTCATTCAAAGCGGACGAGCTAATCAAAAAATTGGAAGAGGACATCGACCAGGTTAAATATAATCTTGCCCATCTGACTGATTATGCCATTGCTTACTTTGAATCGCTGCGTAAAAAATACGGCGCCGGCAAAGAACGTAAAACCGAAATACGCTCTTTTGACGATATTCAGGTGACCCAGGTTGCCGTGGCTAATCAAAAACTTTATGTCAATTATAAAGAAGGTTTTATCGGCTACGGTCTAAAGAAAGATGAATTAATCGGTGAATGTTCCGATATCGATGATATTATTGTTTTTTTAAAAAACGGATCCTTTTTGGTGGCTAAAGTTTCCGATAAAGCATTTGTCGGTAAAGATATTATTAACGCAGCGGTATGGAATAAAAACAATGAGCGCATGGTTTATAATATGATTTATTACGACGGCGATTCCGGCAGAAGTTATGCTAAGCGGTTTTCAGTTACAGCCATCACCCACGGCAAGCCTTATGATCTGACAAAAAATTGTAAAACATCCAAGGTTCTCTATTTTACCGCCAATCCAAACAGCGAGTCTGAAGTGGTTACGGTTTATCTAAATCCTGCCAGCCGCGCCCGAAAGAAAGCCTTTGATTTCGATTTCAGCTCACTGGTAGTTAAAGGACGCGGCTCGCAGGGCAATATTATTAGCAGGTATCCGGTTAAAAGGATCAGCCAAAAAGAAGTCGGCGCCTCTACGCTGGGCGGATTGGATATATGGTATGACGAGGCTGTGGGAAGGTTAAATACCGACGCCCGCGGCAAATATCTTGGCAAGTTTGATAACGGCGACTTGATCCTGGCAGTTTATAACGACGGCTTCTGCGAATTAACAAATTTTGAATTGACCAATCATTATGATTCCGCAAAACTTGAAATTATCGAAGAGTATAACCCGGAAACCGTTATATCCGCTGTGCATTATGACGGTGAACAGGAAAATTTTTATATCAAACGTTTTACAATTGAAAAGCCCCCAGTCGGGAAAAGCTTCTATTTTATAAATGAAACCAAAGGATCCAGCCTGATTGTCGTTTCAACCAAAACGTGTCCGGTCGTTGAAATGGAATATTTAAAAGGAAAAGGTAAGCAAAAATTCAGCGAACAAATTGATCTATCCGGCTTGATCGAAGTAAAAGGCTGGAAAGCGCGCGGCAAACGTTTAAGTAATTACCGGGTAACTTATGTTGAATTAATAGAAAGCGATGAGCCGGAAATTGTCATTGCGGAAAATAGCGAATCGAAAGAAGCGCCCTCTGCACAAGCGGATATTGAAAAAGAGGATACATCCAAAGAAAGCGATCAGATGGACTTGTTTGATTAAAATTAGATAGGACAGATAGATCTTTTACCGAAAGATATCCCTCCGGGAGTAGCAAAGAAGTGAACCTTAGCACTTGGGATATGAAAATGTTAGGCTGATTACAGATTGAAAAGATTAATGTTTGTATCTTCAACGTATTAATTATAAATTGCATCAAAGAATAAATTTTACAATTAGTTGGAAATAAAAATGTTTTATTTACAACAAAATTTCAAAGAAATATTATTTGAGAACGACACAGAACTTTTACCTTCTGTGACCGAACTATTTGAGCTTGAAATGGCCCATCTGGAATATCATCAATTAAGTAAAGATGAATTAATAGAAAGAGGCGCTTTTTTTAAAAAGATTTCCGGTGATGCTACAAAACATTTCCTAACATATTCTCATAAAAATGAAGCGCTTTCAAAAAACCGTTCAGCTTTAACAAGATCGTATTTCGAAAACGGACAGTTTTCAACCGGTTATGCATCGCATTCTTTATTCCCTTACCGCGGCAAATTTCATCCTCAATTAATAAAGGGGTTATTAAACATCATTGGTATAAAAAAAGGAGAACTTGTTTTAGACCCAATGTG
>JAUXGF010000066.1 GCA_030622395.1 Calditrichaceae bacterium | reverse complement strand
CGGTATATATTACCTTCTATAATATTTGTTATTTTCCTCTAATAAACTGGGTATTACATAAAATATAAATATATACTTTTTATTAATTCAATTTTTAAGTAAACTCTAAACGGATATAATTAAAACTGCTTTAAATAAAATATAAGGATTTCAATGATTTCAAAAGTATTCACAGCCGCTTTAATGGGCATCGACGCCTATCCTATAGAAGTGGAAACACACATTGAGGGCAATGTTCCTTTTTTCGGTATTGTCGGCTTGCCCGATAATGCCGTTAGGGAAAGCCGTGAAAGGGTAGTTTCGGCTATTAAAAATTCAGGATATCGATTTGTTCATCAAAATCATATAACTATTAACCTGGCTCCGGCGGATATAAAAAAAGAAGGCTCGTCGTATGATTTGCCCATTGCTGTCGGTATCCTATCCGGTCAGGGCGATATTGAAGCTGATTCATTTGATGAATACCTGATATTAGGCGAACTGGCTTTGGACGGAAGTCTTCGTCCTGTTCACGGAAGTCTTTCAATTGCCGTTAAAGCGCGCCAGTTAGGGTATAAGGGAATCATTTTACCGGAAGAAAACGCCCGCGAGGCGGCTATGGGCGGCGGCGATTTGAATATTTTTGCTATGTCTAATCTGCTGGACGTTATAAATTTTTTAAACGGGAATGCCGAGTTTGAACCTTTTAAAATAGATATCAAAGAAATATTTATTCACGAGCAGGAAACCAATCTGGATTTCAGCGATGTTAAAGGACAGGAAAATGTCAAACGCTCTATGGAAGTGGCTGCCGCAGGAGGACATAATATAATAATGATCGGACCGCCGGGCTCAGGTAAAACTATGCTGGCAAAACGGTTTTCTACAATCCTGCCCTTTCTGTCGCTTGATGAAGCCATTGAAACGACAAAGATTCATTCGGTAGCGGGACTTTTACGAAGCGATCATGGACTGGTCGCCGTGCGTCCGTTTCGTTCACCGCATCACACGATTTCAGACGCTGCTTTAGTGGGAGGCGGTAAGTATCCAAAACCGGGTGAAGTGAGTCTGGCTCATCACGGCGTACTTTTTTTGGATGAATTCCCGGAATTTAAAAAGAATGTCCTTGAGGTGTTACGCCAGCCTATGGAAGATTCTCAAGTTACAATTTCACGGGCTGCTTTTTCTTTAACATATCCCGCTAATTTTATGCTTGTAGCGGCGATGAATCCCTGTCCCTGCGGATATTTTGGCGATACGAACCGCGCCTGTTCCTGCGCCGCTCCGGAAATACAAAGGTACCGCTCCAGAATTTCAGGTCCGCTTTTAGACCGCATTGATATTCACATTGAAGTGCCGGCGATTAATTTTAAGGAGTTGTCTTCGGATCGAAAAGGGGAACCGTCACAGGTTATCAGAGAGCGCTCTCAAAAAGCCCGTGAGTTTCAAATTGAGCGATTTAAAAATATAAAAAATGTTTATTGTAATGCAGATATGCAGTCCGCTCAAATTCGGAAATATTGTAAACTTGACGAAAGCTGTATGGAACTTCTAAAAACTGCAACGGAACGATTAGGGCTTTCTGCCCGCGCTTACGATCGTATATTAAAAGTTTCCAGAACAATCGCTGATTTAGCCGGTATAGATGAGATTAAATCGGAGTATATAAGCGAAGCCATCCAATACCGCAGTCTTGATAGGGATTTATGGGCGTAGGGAAGAGCGTAGAGCGTAAAGCGTAAAGTGTAAAGCGGGAAGAGGAAGACGAAGAACGAAGAGAACTCGCCCTTGGCGCAGCCATCCCCTCGGGAAAATCCCTCTCTTTAAAAAAAGAGAGGGACTTGGATGACAATAATTGACAAGGGGGAAATCGCTCACCGCTTCCCGCTCTCCGCTCTCCGTTTTAAGCTTCCCGTCTTATCCCTTTGGTATGAATAAATTATACAACCAGGCAAATATAAATCCGCAAATCAGTCCGTCGACAAATCCCCAAATCAAACCGATAAAAGCGCCTCCCCAGCTTAAGCAGTATCCTATGTAGAATTTGCCAAGCAGTGATATTGTATGACCTTCGCTTCCGCTAATTAAAAGCCAAATAGTAATGATAAAAACTGCCAATCCCCATAAAATGCCGCTGGTAAGAGCCAGAGCTTTAGCGTTTAACTTCATTGTAAAATCCTCCTGTTTAATTAATTTATTTTCAATCCCTTTAAGCAGGGATTTTGCTAAATATGCATTCAAATAAAATAAATTTTATAAAACATGATTAACGCAGGGTCTGCTATACAATGATTTGCCTGTGGTAGAGAATGTAGGGTTCAAAGTTTATATCTCTGTATTCCGAAATCTAATTCGTAATTCGTAATTTTAGGTTTGCCGTGTCAGGTGATATTTAGGAAATCTAATCATATATCAGAATAGAGATTTAGGTATTGTTCCGCTATGCTGTTACTAAAGTTGTATTCAGTCTTTTGATAAATTCCTCAGGCATAATTTTATGAAATTTTATTCCTACGTTTTCAAGAGAAGCTCCCTGCGCTAATGCTAATAATTGAAAATAATAAATTACCGGAATCTCAAATTTTTTACTAAAATTGCGGTTTACTCTTAATTGTCCCAAATCAAATGAGTCGAAACAGGTCGGGCAGATAAGCCCAAGGCAGTCAGCTTCGGAATCTGCAACGGATTGGAATACTGCATGACTCATATTCAGAGATAGCTGCTGTTCCTGACAGGCTTTTCCGCAGCACATTAAATATTCCTGATGATTAACCGGAGTCGCGCCTGTTACTCGAATAAGTTCAGCTAATATTTTTGGAACCAGCGGGTCTTCAACATTCATAATTTCGCTGGGTTTTAATAGATGACATCCGTAATGGATAGCTATTTTGATATTTTCTAAACGATATTTAACGGAATCAGCGATTTTTTCTAATCCCACATCATCCCGCAGCATGGTTACAAGATGACGCACTCTTATACTCCCTTTGTATTCCCTGCCAATTGATTTTAGATTTTCATTTATTTTATCCCGCAATTTCTCATCATGCTTCAAATGGTGATTCACTTCGCAAAGGGTTGCAGTGCAGCCGCTGCACATCGTAATAATATCCAGACCCCTTTCTTCGGCAATAGCGATGTTACGAGCCGCCAGAGTGAACCATCTCATTTTATCACCCGCTTTAAAATAAATAGGATCCGGGCAGCAGCTAAAACGGCTGTCATCTACCAACTCGATTTCTAATTTTGTTAAAGAGTACCGTACAGCGCTTTCCATTTGAGGATATTTCAATGGAATCATACAACCCCAGAATGGCATGACTTGCATATAAACCTCATTTATTAAATATTTTTTCTAAATCGTCTGAACAATTTATTTCAAATTCCGGTAAACCTAATTCCTGCCGTCTCCTTTTTACAAGCTCTGTTTTAGTGACTGTTACACCGCTGCTTTTAACACGTTCAATAATATTGTCTACCGAAGGTGGATTTGTTCCCTTTTCGCGGCACATATTTTTTAGAGCAATAATCACTTCAATAGGATTTACCGCCTGCGGACAACGTTCATAGCAGTTATAGCAATTAGTGCAATTCCAGATCATTGAATCAGGTCCTATAAGTTCCTCCTCGAAACCGTACAGGGCTTGAAGAATAATAGCACGCGGATTAAACTCCGGCAGAAAACGATGCGCCGGGCAATCAGCCACGCAGGCTCCGCATTGATAGCAATAATTGTGCGAAAAGCCCCCTAAGGTCTGGTTTAATTTTTCCCTAAATTCATAATTGATTTTTTTCATCTTTTCCCCTGGTTCGTGAAGCGTAGAGCGTAAAGCGGTTTGTATCGGTGCGCTCTCCGCTTCACGCTATTACGGACTTACGCTTTACGTTTTTCCTCGATTCTTCGCACGCTGTTGCTTAAACATTTAGGGCAGGTGCGTTCCTGCGGAACCTTTGGCGTATATTTATCTTCATATTCATGTCCGCATCTTAAGCATTTGAACTTGGCTTTTTCTGCCATTGTTTATTCCTTTCTTTTAAAAGCGGTCAGCAAAGAAAACTCACCCTAAATCCCTCTCTTTAGAAAAGAGAGGGACTTGGAGGGGGCGCTAATTGTGAATTGTCAATTCCACTCTTAGGAGGTGTTACCCCGAAGTATCGGGATGCAAGCAGGGGTTGGTTGTGTTTTAATACAACCCCCTTGCCCCCTTTTTTAAGGGGGAATTGCCAATCGCCCTTCGCTTTCCGCTCAACGCTTCACGCTCTCCGATCTAACCCGCCGCCGCCTGCTTGGCTTTCTTAGCTTTTGCCTTTTCTTCATCTTTCGCTAAAATTTCCATGGTTTCTTTTACTTCTTTATCCGTTACTTTCTTACGCATCTCTTCCAGCTCCCGCATGACCTTAGCGAATTTCTGACCTTCGGCTGCGGAAATCCATTCCAATTGCAAACGTTCGGGACGGATACCCAGCCGTTCAAGTTTATTCCATAATCTTTCCACGCGGCGCTGTGTCCAGGTGACTGCGCTTATATAATGACAATCTGCAAAGTGGCATCCGGATAGCAGCACAAGAGGAGCGCCCTTTTTGAAAGCATGTATAATAAATTTTTCATCAACCCTGCCGCTGCACATGGTTCGTATTAAGCGCACATTTGTAGGATACTGCAAACGTGATGTTCCCGCCAGATCGCCGCCGGCGTAAGAACACCAGTTACAGGCAAAGGCAACAATTTTATCCATATTATTTTCTTCAAGGATAGCGTCAACCTGGGCGATAATCTGATCATCCTTAAAGTGGCGCATTGTAATGGCGTCTTGAACGCATTCCGACGCGCATGTACCACATCCGGCACAGGCTGCCTGGATAATAGTTGGGTAAACGCCTGATTTTCTATCGGGGGCTGTAATAGCATTATAGGGACAAACTCTGGCGCAGACTCCGCAATAATTACATTTATCCGTATCTATAATAGCAGTGATCGCTTCTATTTCTACTTTCCCGGCGTTTAAGATAATACTGGCTCTGGCGGCGGCGGCGCTGGCTTGGGTAACGCTGTCTTTGATATCTTTGGGAGACTCAACGCAGCCGGCATAAAAGATACCTCTCGTTGGGGCGTCAACAGGTTTAAGTTTGGGATGTGATTCAAGCAGGAAACCGTCGACGCTGTTGGATAAGGTTAGAAGATGCTGTAATTTTTTCATATCTTTGCGCGGTTCAACTCCTACTGATAAAACCACTAAATCGGATTCATGGACTTGAACCTTACCTATTGTAGTATCCTCCACACTTAATAATAGATTTTTTGTTTTGGGATCTTCCCATACATCACCGGGAATGCCCCGGATATATTGCACCCCTGATTCTTTGCTGCGCATGAACAGATCTTCAAAGCCTTTGCCAAAAGCGCGAATGTCTATATAAAAAACTTTGCTCTGCACATCAGGGTAATGGTCTTTCAGGAGTAGTGTGTCTTTTATAGTATTCATGCAGCAAATATTACTGCAATATTTATTGCCATTTTTACTGGATCGTGAACCCACGCATTGAATAAAAGAAATTCTTTTAGGAAGTTTGTAATCGGTAGGACGCACGAAATGTCCTTCTGTAGGTCCACCGGCGCAAATCAAGCGTTCAAATTCCATGCTGGTAATAACATTTTCATAGCTTCGATACCCGAATTCATCCATTTCCGAAGGATCATAAACATCCATACCGGCAGCTACAATAATCGCTCCGACTTCGATATCAATAATTTCATCCTGCATATCAAAATCGATGCACTCTTTCTCGCAGGCGTCTTTACATTTACCGCAGGCAATGGGATTATTTCCCAAACAATTATCCATGTCTATTAAATAGGCGGAAGGAACGGCTTGCGGAAGTTGAATATATATAGCTTTGCGCGAGGAAAAACCCTGCTGGTATTCATCTGGAACAGATACTGGACAAGATTCAACGCAATCAGCGCAGGCGGTGCACTCGTCTTCATTAACATAACGGGCTTTCTTGCGGATTTTTACGTTGAAATTTCCGATATAACCTGTAACGTGCTCTACTTCGCTGTAAGCTAAAAGCGTTAAGTTTTGATGCCGACCGGCATCCATCATCTTAGGACCCAAAATTCATATAGAGCAGTCCATTGTGGGATAGGTTTTATCTAACGCCGCCATAATGCCGCCGATACTCGGTTCTTTTTCAACCAGATAAACCTTGTGACCGGCGTCGGCTAAGTCCAGCGCCGCCTGAATACCGGCCATACCGCCGCCGATAACAAGAGCCGCTTTGGTAACTGCAACTTCCGATTCAATTTGGGGCTCAAGTACGCGGGATCTGGCGACTGCGCTTTTAACTAAATCTTTGGCTTTTTCCGTAGCCTTTTCCTTTTCATCCTGATGTACCCAACTGCATTGTTCACGAAGATTTGCCATTTCAAAAAGATAAGGATTCAATCCGGCGTCAGCGACACATTGCCGGAATGTCGGTTCATGAATTTTAGGCGTGCAGGATGCCACAACCACCCGATTTAGCTTGTGTTCAGCAATAGCCTTTTTAATCTCATTTTGTCCCGGGTCTGCGCAGGTATATTTATTGCGAACAACAGCCTCCACATCGTCAAGCGTTTCGGCAAATTTGGCTACAGCTTCGCAGTCCACAGTCCCCGCAATATTTAATCCGCAGTCGCAGACAAATACGCCAATGCGTAGTTTTTCGTCCTCCATATTTTATACTCCTGATTTATTTATTCTAATTAAAAAAGATAATCTTCCAGATTAGTAAACCGGGCAACTTACTCAATATTCTGTTTTAATGTTTATTACCTCTTATATCTCCCCATCAATTGACCTTCCCCAAGGATATGTCCCTTCATGGCCGCCAGCAAATTAGACTTTGTTATGCCGGGGGCAAGATTAAGCTCTGTATCTAAAGCATAAATTTTAAAATAATATCTATGCGTACCGCCAGGGGGACACGGCCCGCCATAACCTATTTTCCCAAAATCGTTTGTCCCTTGTTTTGCATTATTTGAAAGAGTCCTTTGTGGAGGAATATTTTCAGAAAGTGAGTTAATGTTTCCAGGCAAATTAAATAAAACCCAGTGTACCCAAGTTCCCATAGGCGCGTCAGGGTCATCGCAAATAAGGGCAAAAGTCTTTGTTCCTTCCGGAGCAGACGCCCATGTTAGCGGGGGAGAGACGTCTAAACCGTCACACGTATACTTTTTGGGTATCATCCCCCCTTCATTAAAAGCAGGGCTTGTAATTTTGATTGTCATCTTTTTTCTCCTATATAAATAATTCTATCGGCTTACAAAATTACTTCAGCAACAAGCATTTACCAATTGCCATGCGGCCCGCCGTAAGCTCCCATATCATTACGGCTGCCGTCATGATCATTGTATTCAGTTAATGGGCTTCCGGCGTTCTTACAGGGCGATTCATCCGATAAATGATAATCATTATTTTGTGGATTAATGAATAAAGGATCCGAATCTATATTGCCAGCGCCCGGCCATCCGCCTTCAATATCCGAATAAGAAAGATCGATGGTTGCATGCAAATCTAAAAAGACCTGAGCGTTTCCATTTCCCCATATAATATTATTAATGGACTTTTGATTTTGTATAATTTCAATATGAAGACCGTGATTTTCGTTAAAACATATTGTATTATTTTCCAAAAGTGGATTCGGTTTGAAAATAGAGATACCCATCCATCTATTTCTTATCACAATATTATTCCTTATAACCGGCTGCAAATATGCATATTGATCAAAAGCCCATGTATTTATCCCAAAATGGCAATTTTTAATTATGTTATTTTCCACAATTGTTTCTGAATTTGATAAATAAACCCCAAAATCAATATTATTCTGAATTAAGTTATTTTTAATTGTCACATTAGAAAACCAGCAGGTTATACACCTTCCAATTACTCTGCTTTCAATATCCAATATTGATGATGCATATTCAATTCTTGAAAAAGAAATAATTGAATTTGGATCCGCTGTTTCGGAAAAATAAATAATTCCCCAGTAATCGTTGGGTTTTGAGGAATTTTTGGTAAAAATAATGGAATCTGTTTGAGTTCCTTCTGCTATTAATTTACCATCAACTCTTAAAAAACCCACATCTATTGTAGAATCATGCCACCAAAAATCGCCGCTGTCAATATCGGCTGCTTTAAAGAGAATGGTTACTCCTGGTTTTATAATTAAAGTTTTTCCTTTGGGAACACGAGTGGGGCCTTCAATATAAAAAGGTGAATCGTTCTTAGATATAATTCCACTTAAGTCAGTATATAAGTTATTTGATTCTTCATTAAAATTAGTTATACTACTTTTGTCTTTTGCACAAGAAAATAATATGACAAATAATAATGATAATAAAAACATTGAATTTTTCATAACTACAGATTTTTAAATAATATTACATTCTCAAATACTTCTACTTATACTAAGAAGTTACGGATTCTATGGTAAACTATCAGCAACTACCTCGGTAAGATCCTTAATTTGTAAATTAAGTTCCTTTTTCAATTTCTCGTCCAAAAGGGCGCATTGAAAATGAATCTGACATTTAGCGCAGGCGGTAACGAGTATATCCGCTCCCGCAGCCTGCGCTTCTTTTAAACGCTGAGTCTGTATTTGTTTAGATACCTGCGAGCAGTTCATCCAGCCTGTAACTCCGCAGCAGATGGAGCGGTTATGGTGATGAGCCATCTCCTGAAATTCCAATCCATTTAAGCTTTGTAAAACCTGGCGCGGCGCCTCGTAAACGCCTAAATGGCGGCCCAAACGGCAGGGGTCTTGAAAAGTAACTTTTAATTCGGCGGCTTTCAATTTTGGCTTTTTCTGATCCAATTTTTCCGCTATAAATTCGCTGATATGCTGAATCTCATAATCCTGCGTTCCAAAGAACAGGGGATAGTCCACTTTAAGAGTACGGTAACATTCCGGGCAGGATGTGATTATTTTTTTAGCTCCCGATTTCTTAATCTGTTCTAAGTTTGCTTCGGCTAATTTCTTGAAATTTTCAAAGTCTCCATTCCAGTAAAAGTCATGACCGCAGCATTTTTCATCAGCCAGAAGCTGCGGTTTAACGTCAAAATAATTTAAAATACGCAATGTACTTCGGGCAATGTTTAAGGATTGAGTTCCTGTCTCCGTGAAAATAGCGTCAAAGTAGGGCAGACATCCCATAAAGTACAGGTATCCGCCCGAAGGGCTGGTTTGATATTCTTTGCTAAGCCAATCGAGGCGCTGTTGTTTCATATTAGGAGCAGTCATAATACGGGAAATAGATTGCAGGATTCCTCCGTGCGAACATGTGGCGTCGCTGTCTTCGACGCCAACCTCCTGCCGAAGAAGCCGGATAAGTTCGGAATACTTTATCTGCGAAGGACAAATTTCATCGCATAGTCCACAGGAAAGGCAGGACCACAGATCAGCCGTTTTAAGGGCTTCGAGATTGCTGCCGCGAATAGCGCGGATCAGAATCAGGCGCGGTGAAAATGTATTCGAGTAACGCGCCACCGGACAGGCGCCGGAACATTTTCCGCATTCCAGACAGCTAAAAGCATTAGTTTCT
>JAUXGF010000321.1 GCA_030622395.1 Calditrichaceae bacterium | reverse complement strand
GTTTCCCTGGTACATTTCCGCTTCACGGGGTTCATCCGCCCACTGGTCATAAGCCGGAGGAACGCCGGTTTGACCGATATTAGCGCGGGCGATTTCCTGTCCGTTTATATAAGCTGCAAAAGCGTCGTCGTAATCGACATGCAAAAGGATTTTTACAATATTAGATAAGTCGTCGGCTATAAATGATTTGCGTAAATATAGCGTAAGCGCGGGTTCAATTTCAGTGGAATCGTCTCCATCGCCATAGCCTATGCCGGTTGCGCCTGTGTTCCAGCCCGAATCGTCAAAACCAAGCGTCTTCCAATCAGAAGAAATTTCCGATGAGACAGGAAGGTAAGCCCATTCATCGCCCCAATCGATAACTGTTTCCCAATGATTGACAACGGTTTTACGGTTTTTGTCTGAAGCGAAGATTAGTAAAAAATCTTTTGCAGGGATTGTAATATCCGGGAATGTCCATTTAAGCGGCTCGGCAGGATCGTCGGAAAGTCCGTAATCCAATAAATTGATTGGATCATCTGTTATGTTAAACAATTCTATCCAATCCGGATAATCGCCGTCTTCGTCCTGAATGGTTGAAGTATTGGAAGACATTACCTCGTTTATTACCGTGCTTTGGGAATAAACAAGGGAACTAAAAAAAATGATCTGAGAAATTATGTAAATGTATTTTTTCATTTTATTATGATTGCGGGCGCCATTTCATGCAACCTCGCTACGTATCAGAGACCGCTACGCTTAACTCTGATACGAGGGGGGATAAAATATTGCCGGGAATACATTGCCCCTACGTCTGTTAAGAATAATTCCCCCTTGTATCAGAGGAAATTGTCAAATATTAAATTATTCAAGGATAAAACCCTGTCTTAAATTTCCAACGGTTACTATAAACTGTCCCGCTTCGACTATCCGTTTGTTTTTTCTGCCGATGAATGACAGGTCGTCTTTTGTCAGGGTAAAGGTTACTTCTTTTTGTCCGCCCGGTTTTAGAGCGATTTTCTTAAAACCTCTTAACTGTTTGAATGGCGGCGTTACCGAGCGCACTACATCGCTAAGATAAAGCATAACTGTTTCTTTGCCAAATCGCTTGCCTGTATTTTTTACTTTTAAGCGGATATTTAAATTTTGCCCCTCTTTTAATATGGGCTTATCTAATTTTAGATCGCTGTATTCAAATTTAGTATAGCTTAGTCCAAAACCAAAGGGAAATTGAGGATCATATTTATTGGGTTCTACTTGTTCACTGTATTTGTAATCATAGCAAGTTATGGCATTGGGATATCGCGGATAAGTTATCGGCAGTTTCCCGCTGGGGTTGCAATCGCCAAAAAGCACGTCGGCGATTGCCTGCCCGCCCTCGGGTCCGGGTAAATAAGCCATCAAAATTCCCTGTGCATGGTCAACAATGCCGTTAATAATTCGCGGACGACCTTCGGCTAAAATCAGAATAATCGGCTTGCCTGTTTTTGCCAGAGCTTTAACTAATTGCAATTGCGCCTCCGGCAGAGTTAAATCATCAATATTACCAAGCGATTCACAATAAGCCTTTTCGCCTAAACATACAATGGCGGCGTCCGATTTTTTCGCCGCCTCTACCGCCGTCGTTATATCGATTATGGAATCATATTTAGTCCCTGGCACATAGACTACATTCTTTTCACCTATTTTCGCTTGAACAGCCTCTAAAACGGTCTTTTTATTTTTAGGATAGATTTCTTCTTTATCGCCCTGCCAGGTATAAGTCCAACCGCTGTTTAAGTAAGCGCGCGAATTGGCTGTTGGTCCGCATACTAAAACTTTTATATCTTTATCTAAAGGAAGAATACTATCATTATTTTTTAAAAGGGTTATAGATTCACGAGCCGCTTGCAGGCTTAAACGGACAAATTCATCGCATCCGACTTTCTTTTTCATTTGCGGATCGGGGTAAGCGTTTTCAAACAGCCCTAATTGAAGCTTGACTTTTAAGATACGGCTGACAGCCTGATCAATCCGTTGTTCAGAAACTTCGCCCTCTTTCACTAATTCAAGCAACTCGTTATAAAATGAATAGTCAAGCGGAACCATACACATATCGACGCCGGCCATGACCGCCATTTTAACCGCCTCTTTCCGGTTAGCCGCCACCTTTTCTCTTTTATAAAGCATTTCGATATCGCCCCAATCCGACACGGCAAATCCTTTAAAACCCAATTCATTACGTAAAACTTCCGTTAATAAATAATGACTGGAATGCACCGGTATTCCGTTTATTTCAGAAGAGTTGACCATAACAGTATGCACCCCGGCGTCGACAGCGGCTTTAAAAGGAGGTAAAAATATTTCTCTCAGCATACGTTCGGGAATCCATGCCGGCGTGCGGTCTTTACCGGAAGAAGGTATGCTGTATCCTAAATAATGTTTCATGCAGGCGGCTATTTTATCTTTGGCTATTTTTGGATTATCGCCCCCTTCAATCCCCTTGATATAAGCCGCTCCAAATTGTGTTACGGCATAGGACGACTCGCCGTAGGTTTCAAATAATCTGGGCCACAGCGGCTGACGCCCAACTCCCAACACCGGATTAAAATTCCAGGAAATGCCTGCTGCGCGGACTTCAAAGGCTGTAATTTCGCCGGATTTTTTAACAAGGTCTAAATTCCATGCCGCCGCCATGCCGATACTTTGCGGAAAGAGAGTAGCTTCTTTTATATAATTAGCGCCGTGAATAGCGTCGATGCCATAAATCACAGGTATTTGGAGACGGGTTTTCTTTACCGCTATATCTTGAATTTTAGTTATTACATTTTGCCACTCATCAACGCTCATCGCCACATCCCAGACATTTAGGATAGAACCGACGTTGTACTTAACAATAGCTTCTTCAAGTTTTTTTTCATCAAGCTCGAATTTCTGTCCGGCGCTTCCTTGTGTTTTCCCGACAACCTGTAAGGTAATCTGAGTCATTTGACCGACTTTTTCCTGCAGGGTCATTTGAGAGATTAAATTTTCAACTTTCTTATCTATGGTCTCGCCGCTGTTCTCATCAAAACCGGAAAGAGTGAAGAATAAGATTGAAATAGTTATTGCAGAGAAAATAGTTTTTGATATTTTGTTCATAGGTTTCTTCTTTTATATAAACGGGTAGTGTTAAAAGTTTTCATCAATTCTTGAATTAACTTTATATTTTTAAATGGTTTAAACTAATTCCCCCTTAAAAAAGGGGGTAAGGGGGTTGTCTATAATGTGTTTATAAGAAAAACAAGTTCATTAACCGCATGTTTCTACTTAATCCGGCATATTGTACTAAATAGCAGTTTTTACAACCCCTTAATCCCCTTTTCTAAGGGGAAACATGTTCATCTATCTTTGTTGTTTAACCTTTAGAAAACCTTTTTCATTTTTTCATATAATTTTTGATACTACCGTTAAAATATAATTTATTGGTTACTTCATTTTTTTTCCGTAATCCAATTTATTATGCGTTGTAAGCTGAGGGAATCCGGGTACAATTACCGGAAAAGGGACGTCCCTTTGAATTACAAACATATCTATATTAGTCAGTTTTATTTTTTCAAAATCATCAGTATTAATTTCAATGGCGTCGTTATATTTTTTTTGTAGTTTATCGATATAAGGGTCCAGATACGCGGTTATAATTTCCCCTTGATCTTTGTCCTTAGAATCGGCTGATTCTAAATATTTATTTTTTTGATAAAGGGCAAGCAGGTTGTCTTTCCACATCCGGTAATTACGCTGAACCACATTTACTTTATCATATCCCTTTTTATAAGCGTCTTTGGTAATGTATTGGTCGCGAATAAGATCCACTACGGCTAATTTGAACTGCTCCCCGAATTTATTTTTAGGAATGCGTCTTTTTCTAAAGACCAAAGGATGCGCTTTAACGGCTTCTTTAAAATCTCTGACTGTCCAGACGCTGCCTTCAATTGTTAATAGCGGCTTATCCAAAATATTTTTCATTTGATTTTCAAGGTCGTCAAGGATCATTTCCTGATTATCTTTATTCCAGAATTTTTTATTAAAAGCTATCTTTTTATCCTGATCGGATTTATAATATTCCACCCCGACAATATTTACTAACTTTTCAAAAGTATCTCTTTTAAATTCAACCTTTTTGCCTTTCATCAAACCGCTTACATAACGGTTATACAATTTTGAAGCTTTTTTTTCGCTTAATTTTTCGACAACATCCCGCCGGCGCTCGCTCATCTGTTTGTTGGTAACCGCCAACTTATCCGTCCATCCGTTCACTTTTAACAGAACGTAAGAATCCCTTTCTAATTTTAAAGGGCCCAGCGTTTGTCCCTTCTGCAGCGTGTTATTAAAAAGAGCGTTGTGAATAACTTCATGCTCCGGATTATCCCACCCGATTTGGC
>JAUXGF010000309.1 GCA_030622395.1 Calditrichaceae bacterium | reverse complement strand
TGTTAAGAATATTTTTAACCGATCCTTTTCTTGTATCAGAGTTAAGCGTAGCGGTCTATACACACGGGGGGGAATTATTCCGGCAGGCGTAAGGGAAAAGCGTTTCAGGCGATGATATTGAAATAACAGATGTAATGGTGAAGCATTTCAGGCAACATCGTCAAGTATCATCCCGATAATCGGGATTAACTCTGATACGAGGGAATATAAATCCAACTATGATTAACCAATGTTAATCTGAATAATTCTTTGTCACGTATCAGATATTCCATTTTCCATTAAAGGACTTAACTGCTGCATTCATAAAAAAATATGGATATTATCCCAAATAAAAATACAGCTTCATTAAAGGAAGTTCTAAAAACGTCATTCCCGGCGGTTATTGATTTATCATCGCAAACCATAACATGGCTGATTGAGGCTGCCTTTATCGGTCATCTTTCGGCTTTGGCTTTAGCCGGCGTGGGGATCGCCCAGCAATTTATTATTTTAACTTTTAGTATTCTATTAACTTTTGTTGTGGGCAGTTCTATTATTATTGTGCACTATTTGGGCGCCGGGGATAAATGGAACGCAAACCATGTTTTAGGGCAGGCTCTTTTTATAGGCGTAATCATCTCCTTTATAATCGGTTTATTCTGGTATTTTGCCGTTCCATTATTGTTTAATTTGATTAAAGATGAAAGCTCGCTGGCTCAAAACTACGGCATAGTTTATATTAAAACAGTAGCTCTTTTTTCCCCGCTTATCATTACCAATTTTATCGCTATGGGAATTTTGCGCGGGATAGGCGATACAATGCTGACTATGACAATTAGTTTAATAGTCAATAGTATTAATCTGGCTCTGGATGCTGTTTTAATTTTTGGCTGGCTCGGTTTTCCGCGGCTGGAAACGTTTGGCGCCGGTCTTGCCGTTGGCATTGCCCACAGCGTTGGATTTATAATCACACTGGTTTATTTGCGTAACCGGAAATCAAGCCTGTTTTTAGCTGTAGCGGAAATTACGCGTCCCAAAATATCAACATTTAAAAAACTCTTTAAAATGGGACTGCCGACAACGGTTGAACAATTCGTCTGGGCAACCGGGCAAATTGTTTTAAGTTTTTTCGCAGCCAGAATCAGTGTCACGGCATTGGCTGTGCACCAGGTTTTAGTGCGTGTACAATCTGTTATGACTATGGTATATTGGGGATTCGGAATAGCCGGTATGTCGCTTGTGGGCAAAAATATTGGCGCCAAACAGTTTAGCGAAGCTCGTAAAAACGGCAGGATAGTAGGATTAGTCGCTTTAGTTACGGCGATTATTTTAGCGATTGTATTATACTTTTTTTCCGGAATGATTATTTCAGTTTTTACTGCTAATCAGGATGTTATACGTTTAGGCAAATATGTAATACTCGCTTTAGTTCTGCTGCAACTGCCAAGAGCGGTAAACACAACATACGCAGGTAATTTAAGAGGCGCCGCCGATCTTAATTGGCTGATGTGGCTAGCGATTGCTTCTGTTATTATTAATGAAATCACCGGAGCTTATCTTCTGTCCTTTACCTTCGGGTTTGGGTTGATTGGATTATGGATTATTCAAATATTTGACGAAAGCGGCAGATTAGTATTAAATTACAGACGCTTTAATAAACTACCATGTTCTGTCGAACGCAATAAACAATGAAAATAGCCACTCCCGCTCCGCAGGAGTCTCTCTATAAAAGGGATCCCTTTGGGAAAAGGCTCTAAGTATTTAAAAATTAAATATTTCTTCGTGTCTTTGCGTCTTTGTGGCATTCTACTTTTAATATAAAGAAAAATGGAAAACGAGCCGATGATAATGGAAAAGATTAAAACAGATCGTTTTATTTCATTTGAAGGTATTGATTATTCAGGCAAAACAACACAAATTGATTTATTAAAATCTTTTTTAGAAGGCAGAGGTTTTAATGTATTTGTGATACGAGAACCGGGCGGAACCGCTATTTCCGAAAAAATCCGGCAGTTATTGTTAGATAAGAAAAATTTTAAAATGTATGAGCGGGCAGAGCTTTTTCTTTACAGCGCCGCGCGTGTGCAATTAGTCGTAGAAAAAATTATCCCTATGTTAAAAAAAGATTTCTTTGTAATAGCGGACCGTTATGTCGACTCAACCACAGCTTACCAAGGTTATGGCAGGAGAATTGATTTAAAAGTAATTAAACAGATCAATAAAGCCGCCACATTTGATATTATGCCAAATATAACATTTTATCTGGAAATAAAGCCGGGTCGAGCCTATGAACGCCGTAATGACAGCGCAAAGCAGACAGACCGCCTGGAAGCGGCAGGTTTAGAATTCTATAAACGCGTATTTAACGGATATAAAAAAATATCTCAAAAAAATAAAAGCTTTTATGTATTAGACGCTGAACAATCAGTGGAAACGATACATAAACAAATTTTAAATATAATCACTCCTAAAATAATGGATTAGTTCAATGAAACGTAATTATAAAATATTTCTATTAAGTTGGATTATTTTTACAATATTTGGTTCATTTTATTTTACAAGCGCTCTTAACGCCGATGAACAGGATTATTACCTGCGCTTAAAAAAGAGCTGGACTCACATGCAGCGAGTGTATGAACAGCTCAACTTACATTATGTGGAAGAGATCGATCCGTATCCCCTGGTACAAGCCGGTATTAACGGGATGTTGGATAAATTGGATCCGTACACAGTCTTTATTGAAGAAGAAGGCGAACGACGGCTAAAGATTATTACCACGGGCAAATACGGCGGTTTAGGCATGGAAATCGGATTGAGAAATAAAAAAGTAACCGTTATCTCACCGATTGAAAATTCACCGGCAAAGCGGGCGGGTATTATATCCGGAGATATAATTATTAAAATTGACAGAGAAGATGTAAGTAAATTGAGTATCAACAAAGTCTCAACCCGTTTAAGAGGCAAAATTGGAACGAGCGTAACTTTGCTCATCAGTCGTCCCGGATTGGAAAACCCATTTGAATTGACTTTGACCCGTGAAGAAATCATAATCGAAGACGTGGGATACGCTGGCTTTATCGAACCGGGCGTTGCTTATGTCAGTTTGACCGGCTTTACGGATAAAGCCGCGTCCGAGTTGAAAAACGCTATTCAAAAACTGCGCAAAGAAGAAGAAATAAAATCATTCATTCTCGATTTACGCGGCAACCCCGGCGGTTTATTAGGCGCGGCTGTAAAAGTAGTTAATCTTTTTGTTGATAAGAATGAATTAGTTGTTTATACAAAAGGGTTTCGTAATGGTGAAAACAGGTTCCGCACCGATCAAATTCCTTTATTGCCGAATGTGCCGCTTGTTGTTTTAGTCGATAACGGCAGCGCCAGCGCTTCGGAAATTGTCGCCGGAGCCCTGCAGGATTTAGACCGCGCCGTGATTATAGGCGAACCGACTTTTGGCAAAGGATTGGTGCAAAAGATTTATACTATAGATAAACAAAAAGACGCTAAAATTAAAATAACTACTGCAAAATATTACATACCCAGCGGCAGGTGTATTCAAAAAAGGGATTACGGACAGGATAATAAGGTTTTCATAAGAGACTCCATCACTATCAAAGATAACGGATCCCACGTTTTTTACACAAGAAATAAAAGAAAAGTTTATGATAAAGGCGGTATTTATCCCGATATTAATGTTCCCGGCGATTCAATTAATTATGTATTAATGGAATTAATCCGCGAAAATTTGTTTTTTGATTTTGCCGTTGAATATCATCAAAAAAATCCGGTTTGGTCCGGCGATTTTGTCATTGATGATTCTATTGTCACTCAATTCCAATCATTTTTAAAAAGATGTGATTTTAAATACAATATCGAAGGCAGTTATGAAATTGATAAGCTGGAAAAATTTATTAAA
This sequence comes from Calditrichaceae bacterium, assembly GCA_030622395.1. GTDB lineage: Bacteria > Calditrichota > Calditrichia > Calditrichales > Calditrichaceae > JAUXGF01. Next base: position 575 of record JAUXGF010000309.1, on the reverse strand, counting down.
AAGAAAAAATATTCAAACGAGATTACTGATTTGCTTAGCCAATTAAAACAAAAATTAGAAGATGAAAAAGAAAAAGATTTTCAGAACAGCCTGCGGCAAATACATAAAATTTTAAGACTGGAGTTGGCTGAAAAATATTTTGACAAAAAAGGGCGTGATAAATATGCCTTAGAATATGATACTCAAGTTATTGAAGCTGTGAAGGTTTTAAAAGATCGGTATTCTTACAACGATATTTTAGCCGCTAAATAATTGTATAGTCCCGAATATCAGGCTGTTGCAGAACACCCAAAATGTCATTTCGCCGCGCCTGCCGGCGGGCAGGAACGGAGTGAGAAATCTTACAACCCCTGGGATTATTGAAGTTACAGATTTATCCCTTCGGATCCTGCGGATGGGGCTGTTTAGAAATATTAATATTTTTTCAAAATTTCCTTTTTTATTTTCTCTGCCAATAAATCTTAAAAATTAATTAATTTCTTTTTTAAATGTGACTTTTCATAATATTTTGTTACTAATATATTAAGAAATTTGGTGATGAATTTATGGAGACCTAAGCCGGATAAACCGGAAAT
>JAUXGF010000305.1 GCA_030622395.1 Calditrichaceae bacterium | reverse complement strand
TGTTGGCACAGATCCGCAAATAGTAAAGGTTACACTTAAAACAAAATGGAATTTGTGGACGGAAAACCCTTACAGCGTTGAAGCGGAAGTTAACGATCCGCAGGGTATCGCTAATATTGAGTCTGTGATTTTGCAGGTCAAAAATGCTTCCGGAGATACGCTGCTTTCTGATTCATTATTTGACGACGGCGCTGTGTACCATCCGCAGGCCGGCGACGTTATAGCGGGAGACGGCGTTTTTCGTAACCATTTTATGCCGGATCAAATTGACTCGGTGGAAGGTTTGTATACTTTTATTTTTCAGGCAAAGGATAAAGAAGAAAACCTGACCCAAAAATATTCTATTGATGTTGTCTTCGGTTTTAATACCGCCCCTGAAATTATTATGGTAACCATGACAGATACTTTAAAAAGCGGCGTTGACGCTGAATATATTTATACTACAGTTACGGACAGCGACGGCGTTTATGAAATCGAAAGCGTTTATTTTGATATTTTTAAAGATAGTAATAAATTAACAATCGATCCGCTAACTATGATTAATGTGGAAGATTCCGTTTTTTTCTACAAAATGGATTCCACATTTGCCGCCTGCAAAAAGGGCTGGCACGATTTAGTCTTTATCGCAGAAGATGAATTTGAGGATAAAAGTAATCCTAAAAGTGAATCAATTTATCTTGAAAATGAAAGCGGTTCGGTTTCAAAAACAGAAATTCCGGATTCTGTTGAACGTCCGGCTTTTATACCATCACACGCCTGGGTTACCGATCCACAAGGTTTAGCGGATGTAGATTCCGTGTACTTTACATTGCAAGCTTCTGATGATACTTTTGTAAAAGATAATTTTGGTGTTTCTGTTAAAGTGTTGCTTTTCGATGACGGTGATGTTGAAGGCAACGGCGACGATCAAGCAAATGACGGAATTTATTCTGAAATATTGCAGGTTACCGAAGAAAATGTAGCGGATACATACCGATTTCATTTTTACATGCGCGATAAAGTCGGGCAATTAAGCGGCGTTAAAATAGATACAATTAAAATATATTAATTTTTAAATACTTAGAGTCTTAGAGCCTTAGTGGCTACTTTCATTGCGGAAGCCCATGAGTATTTATATGAATAGCTGAACGCTGATTGCTGACAGCTAAATGCTTACTAATAAGTAAATTACAAACATAAGGAATAATTAATGAAATATCTGTTTATTGTCTTTTTCCTTTTTGGGACATTGCAGGCTCAGAGTATTTTTAAAGGAAGCTTTAATTTGGCTGCTGAGTCGGATAATCCCTTTTCGGGTTATTTATATGGAAACGGCATTGTCGATTTAATCGCCAAGGATTCTACCTTGTGGGCGGCGACCGGCTATGCGCTTAATCAAACAACGGATGGGGGAAATTATTGGCAGGCTTTTACATCCGCTCATTATATCGGCAAGGGCGGAGTTTCGGCTATGGGTTTTATGGACGATTCCACTTTGTGGATTGCCGCTGCTTTTGATACTTTTGCAATGGAAAAACATTGGCCAGCCGGCGGCGGATTAAGCTATACCCGTGACAACGGCAAAACCTGGACTCATGTCCCTCAGCCTGTCGATTCCAGGGACGAGGAAGAATATTCGCCGACAACCACGGTGGTTCAAAACTTAACTTATGATATAGCTTTTCTTGATTCCACTATCTGGATTACCAGTTGGGCCGGCGGTCTGCGCCGCTCCGATGATATGGGCGAAACCTGGCGGGTGGTGACAACCGACGGAAAACCGTTTAATGTTATAAATATTGATTACGGTTTAAATCACATGGGCTTTTCAGTATTATCGGAAAACGGAAATTTGTGGGTCGGTTCGGCTGCGGGAATAAGCAAGTCAACGGATAATGGTCAGACCTGGCAGAAATTTAATTATAAAAATCAGGAATATCCTATCAGCGGAGATTTTGTAGTATCGCTGGATTACCAGGAATATAATAATACCATATGGGCGGCGGCTAAAGAAACCTGTGAATACGATAAACGGGGAGTATGTAAAACCTCAAACGGCGGGTTAACATGGAAGGTTGTTTTGCCGGATGTTTTTGCTCATAATTTTGCCTTTGACGGACCTCGTATTTACGTGGCGGCAGACGAGGGTTTATTCGTTTCTGAAGATGATGGGAAAAACTGGTATAAAATACCGCATATCCGCGATCACTTAACCGGCGAAGAAATTTTAACAAATGAATTCTATTCCGCCGAAGTTCAAAATATAAATGGAGATAAGATATTATGGTTGGGCAGCGCCGACGGTCTGGCGGTAACCTCCGATAACGGCAATACCTGGAGTGTTATCCGTTCGTTGAAATCCACAAAGATCCGCAAAGAACCGAAGGTTTACGCTTATCCTTCTCCCTTCTCGCCCAGCCGGCATAGCTTTATACGTTTTCAATATGATATTACGGGATCGTCGGAAGTAGAGATAAAAATTTATGATTTTGCCATGGATTATGTGGCTACGATTCGTGATTCGGAAACATTTCACTCGGCGGCAAATTCTGATCGCAGCGCTAAATGGGACGGACGCACAGACGCCGGTAATGTCGTAGCCAGCGGCGTTTACTATTTTCGTGCAAAAATAAATGACCGGGTAACCTGGGGTAAGTTAGTTGTAATTAATTAGATTGGTGATAAAAAATGAAAAGAATAACAGTTCTATTTTTATTTATAGTTTTAATATTGATTAACTCTAATCTGTTTGCCGCCGGGAACGGCGGTTATGCCGGCGCTTATCTGCGCATGGGATTAGGGGCGCGTTCTATCGCTTTAGGAAACGCCGGAACAGCGGACCTGCCAAACGGCTGTTCGCTTTATTACAATCCCGCTTTGCTTGGTTTTGTGGATGGTAAGATTGTTTCCCTGTCATATAGTTTTTTATCTTTAGACCGCCGTTTTCAATTTATCAGTTATAGTATGAAGGTACCGCCGGGCGCCGGTTTCGCCGTCGGCTGGATAGAAAGCGGGGATGATGATTTTGACGGTTATAATAGCATTGGGCAGGAAAGCGGAACAATCAGTCACTCGGCAAGCGCTATTTATTTTAGTTTCAGCAGGAAATTCCATCCCAAATTTTCTATAGGTGTGTCCATTAAAATCCTGCTTGAATACATTAACGACGGGACAGATGAGTTCGATTATTCATCCAAAGGAGTGGGATTTGATTTTGGAGCGGTTTATCATTTTAATGATCAGTTGACTTTTGCCGCCGTCCTGCGCGAAATCGGCTCAAAATTTAAAGCAAACACAGATAAAATATTTCAACAAGGCGGAACAACAATCGACCGATTTCCAAAAATCTACCGCATTGGCGCCCGCTATATCACGCCTTATGAGTGGCTTAGAGTTTTATATGATTTTGAATGGAGCGATAAGGAAGCTTATAAACATCACATTGGCTTAGAGGCGGTTCGCGGACAAAATTTAGCCTTGCGCCTTGGGCTGAATGAAGGCAATTTTGCCGCCGGCGCGGGAATGGATTTTAAAATATATAAATTTAACACTCATTTGGATTATGCCTTTATGCCCAGTATTATTGACGAAGGCAGCAGCCATATTTTTTCATGGCAGTTTTTTATCAATTAGCGCTTAAACAAAAGCAACTTTTTTTTAGACGCCGATTAATCAGGTATAGATCTGTAATCTGCTCATTTTTAGAACCAATAGATTTATTCTTGTATCAGAGTTAAGCAAAGCGGTCTCTGATACACACGGGGGGAATTATTCCGGCAGGCGTAAGGGCGAAGCGTTTTAGGTGTTGATATTGAAATAACAGATGTAAGGGTGAAGCATTTCAGGCAACGTCGTTACGTATCATCCCGACCAGTCGAATAACCGTCAACTTAAGAGTAGAATTATTGAATTGCCACCCCGATGCATCGGGATGGCAATTCAAAAAGCAACCACAAGTTGTGTTAAGTTGATGGCTATGCGACCAGTCGGGACGCTTAATTCTGATACGAGGGACATTACTCCAATTCTTCAATCTTCCATTACTCCATCACTCCACCACACCATTACTCCTTCTTCCCCATTCCATTCTTCCAACAATTCATTAATTCATTAATTCAATTCTTATCCCGCAGGGACTCCTTCGGAGCATTACTCCAGTACTCCAATTCTTGCCTGACGTCACATTTCCTAATAAAATAGCTGGTTGGATAGTAAATAAACTTAATAATTAAACAAAAAAGACGATAATAAAATTTGAGAAATTGATACATCTCATAGATAAAACAATAATTTATTTGTTTATTATATCTAAAAAGATATAGAATTGGAGGAACAAGCATGTTCAATGATAGAATAAAAAGCCGCATAATAAAATTAATAATGATACTATTTGTTTTGCTAATTGCTAATAATGTACTCAAGTTTCGCAGTAATATAAGTTAAATAAAAACAGTTCTATAAACTGAAAATAAATGTAGCATATTAACCCTTAATTTGTTAAATTACAATTAGTTAAGAAAG
>JAUXGF010000110.1 GCA_030622395.1 Calditrichaceae bacterium | reverse complement strand
AGGGGGTGAGTTCTCTTATAAAAATAACATGAAAAAAATTATATTAATCACAATAACAGTAATTGCACTATTCCAACCTGCCAACGCTCAACCGGATTCCAGCCATGCTTTTAAAATGTTGCGGTCAAATCTCATTTCGGGATTGATCCCCGATATTGATGACGCTTACGGAGTCGCCTTCCGCGATTTTAATCAGGACGGTTATCCGGATATTTATTTGGTTTGTTTCCGTAATCTAAACCGCTTATTGATTAACAACGGTGGAATTATTCCTTTTATTGACAGGACTGTTTACTCCGGAGTAGCCGGATATTTAATGTCGCACGGTGAAACAAATCTTGAAGTAGGGGCGAATGCCGCTGATTATGACAATGACGGGAAAGTCGATATTTTTTTGGCGGGCTGGGGTAAAACATCCAAATTGTTTCGGAATCTTGAAAAGGTCGTTTTTGAAGACGTTACCGCCAACATGGAAATTCAAGGAATTATCGACGCTAATCAAGGACTATGGTTAGACGCCGATAATGACGGGTATCTCGATTTGTATATTACCGACGAACATTACAGCAATCGTTTATTAATAAATAAACGGAACGGTTTCTTTAAAGAAACAATATGGACTGAAAGTTTTTTAGACACTGCAAAAAGTCAGGGAAGCTGCGCCGGTGATTTTGATTTGGACGGCGATATTGATATATACGTAGCCAACTGGGCCGCTGAAGATTATTTTTTAATTAATAACGGCGAAGCCCTGTTTGATTTAGTAAAATTAGATTTACCAACCTTAAAACAAAAATATGTATCCAACAGCGCCGCCCGCGCCGATATTGATAATGACGGCGATCTTGATTTGTTAGTCGCCACAAAAAACGGTTATGTTTTTTTCTATAAAAATGAATCTGCCGACGGTCAGTTGAAATTTAAAGAAATAACCAATCATCCTTTTTATGAGATAGGTAAGAATATTTATGGCTTTTTACTGCAAGATTTTAATCAAGACGGCTGGGTGGATTGTTTTATCACTATCCATGGTAGTAATAGATTGTACTTAAACGATGGCAGAGGCGGCTTCAAAAAAAATTATGATACAGATGGAAGAGACGCCCGCAGTACCGGTTCTGCCGCGGCAGATTTTGATCAGGATGGCGATTTGGATATTTTGGTCTCTAATAGAGATGCTTTGAGCGAGGTTTATTTGAATCCAACCAATAAACAAAATTTTATTAAACTGCGCTTAACCGGCGTTCGCTCTAATCGTGACGCGCTTGGTAGTAAGGTTTATTTTTATGCAGGGGAGGATACAAACCGCATCTTAATCGGTTACCGTGAGGTCGGCGCTAATTGTGGTTATCTGTCTTCTGTGGATCCGGTGGTTCATTTTGGAGCAGGTAATTACAAGTCGATTGATGCGGAGATTGTTTTCCCTTCAGGTAAAGAAGTTAAGGAATCAAACCTGACGCCTGGAAATATTTATGAAATAAGTGAATACGGGATTTTAACCAGTGAACTTTATTTTGCATTAAATACATTGCGTTTTCAAGCCAGCCGTCCCGTTTTTTGGGGAAATTTGGTTTTGATTATGCTGCTGCTGATTTTAGTTTACGGATATATTCAATATGGCGGCAAGCGCTATCAATGGTCGGCAGGCGGGGTTACTACTCAATTATCAATTTGGTTTGTTGTTGCATTAGCGCTTATTATCCTGTTTAGAAAATCCGATATGAATATTATTTTGATTGCTTTGAACAGCGTGTCAATATTTGGCATAATCGTCGCCGTCAGTTATTCTGAACATTGGAGAAATCTGCAAAAACGACGCACCCGCTTCCGCGCTATTTTACAATCCCTTAGCGGTCAAATGATAAATATTCATAATAATGAAGAGCTTTATCAAAGTCTGCTAAAAACAATCTCTAAACATGAAGAAATTAAACAAGCAAATTTATTGTTAATCCAATCAAATAAAAGAATAGTAAATCAAATCTCCGCCGTGCCTCAAAACCAATCGTTAAAAAATTATCAATTGAGTAAAAGTCAAACCTATAAAATTTTTCAGGAAAAGATAATCAATCGTACTTCAACTCCTGAATTTAATGATCTGTTTGAAGCGCTTTCAGTAAATATTTTATTACCCATAAAAAGGGATAAAACAATTTTCGGTTTAATCGGCGTTGATATGGATAACAGCGCATCACATTTAAATCAAGAAGATTTGCAGCTTATTTTAACCATTGCCAATCAAACCGCAATCGCCATTGAAAATAATAATTATATAGAAGAAAGCGCTAAATTGATTAAGAAATTGACGGCTGCTCAAATTCGGGAGAAATATTTAAAACAGTTAGAACAAACCAATAAACAATTAGATCAAAAAAATTTAGAATTGACCCGTTTATTTAAGGAGCTGCAGCAAAAAGAAGCACAGCTTATACACTCGGAGAAAATGGCTTCGCTGGGACAGTTAGTCGCCGGAATTTCTCATGAATTAAATAATCCCATTAGTTTTATTTATGCCAACACCCAGGCGCTGAAAGAATATATTGAGAATTTGGAAAGCCTGTGGGCTGATTTGAATTTTGATAAAAAAAATAAAAGTCATACGGATTTTGAAAATATTATCAATGAGTTGAAATCAATCATTAGCGATAACATCGACGGCAGCCGCAGCGTTAAGGAATTGGTGCTCAATCTTAAAAACTTTTCAAGGCTGGATCAGGCGGAATGGAAAGAAGCTCATTTAGCCGCCGGCGTCGAAAGCAGCCTTAAAATCCTGAAACCGCAGCTTTCCGATCAAATTGAAGTGATAACGCAATTTGACGCCGATCCTTTAATTTTTTGCAATCCAGGGCAATTAAACCAGGTTTTTATCAATTTAATATCGAACGCCATACAAGCGCTTAAAGGAAGCGGTAAGATATTTATTAAGACAATGATCAGCGATAATAATTTAATTATTAAAGTGCAGGATACGGGAACAGGTATATCAACAAAAGTTATCTCTAAGATTTTTGATCCTTTTTTTACTACTAAGGATGTAAATAAAGGCACGGGTTTGGGGCTGACAATTTCTTATTCTATAATTCAAAAACACGGCGGCAGGTTAACGGTCGAAAGCGAACAGGGCAAGGGCAGCGTGTTTACCATTCATTTACCTTTAAAAACTAACCAAAAATATTTGTCCCGATGCATCGAGGAATAGCCACTCACACAGTGATGCTTATGGCATAAGACTCCAAGGCACAAAGAAAAAATATTTAATAATACTTTGAGTCTTTGCCTGCCCGCCTGCAGGCGCGGTGTCTTGGTGGCAGAAAGGTTAGAGAATTTTTCTGAATTTGAAGAATATAGAATCTAAAAGGATTAGTTAAATATGAACAAAGAAGCAATATTGGTTGTCGACGATCAAAGGCAAATTCTAAACACATTCCGCCGTCTATTCCAAAAGGATTATGAAGTGATTACAGCAATCAGCGGCGAGGAAGCTTTAAAGGAGCTGCGGCGTCAAACTGTTGCGGTTATTTTATCAGATCAGCGTATGCCGCGTATGGACGGCGTTACATTTTTAACCGAATCGCTAAAGATCCAGCCTGACGCCATCCGGCTGATGATAACCGGCTATGCGGATATCGAGGCTACAATCGGCGCAGTGAATCAAGCAAAAATCCATCAGTATATTTCCAAACCTTTTGAACCCGATGATTTAAAACAGATTGTTAAAAACGCTGTGGATCGTTTCCGGCTGCTTAAGCAAAACAATGAACTTCAAGCCCGCCTGCTGGAAGCAAACAAACAGTTGAAAAGTGAAAAAGTTGAACTTCAAAAGCAGGTTGAAAAACAACTCGACCTGGGCAACTTAATCGGCAATAGCCCGGAGATGCTTAAAATCTTTAAATTAGTGCGCAAAGTAGTTGATACGCCGACCACCGTTTTAATATCCGGTGAAACCGGAACAGGCAAAGAGCTGCTGGCAAAGATAATTCATTACAACAGCAATCGTAAAAATAAAATGTTTGTCGTCCAAAACTGCGGCGCTATTCCGGATACGCTGCTGCAAAGCGAGCTTTTTGGTCATGTAAAAGGCTCTTTCACAGGCGCTGTTAAAGATAAAATCGGATTGTTTGAATCAGCCGATAACGGAACAATTTTTTTAGATGAGATCGGGGATACTTCTCCGGCGCTGCAGTTGGGTTTGCTGCGCGTTTTACAGGAAGGCGAGATTAAACCGGTCGGGTCGGCTGTTACAAAAAAAGTAAATGTTAGGGTTATCGCCGCCACTAACCGCGATCTGCAAAATGAGGTTAAGGAAAAACGATTTAGAGAAGACCTCTATTACCGCCTAAGCGTCTTTCCGATTGTTTTACCCTCATTAAAAGAACGGCGGGAAGACATACCCGATTTGATTCAATTCTTTTTAAGTAAATACACTAAGCGCATTGGGAAAAAAGTAACGGGCATTGAAGCTCAAGCGATTCAACGTTTGGTTGAAGCAGAATATCCCGGCAATATCCGTGAGTTGGAAAATGAAATTGAACGCATGGTAACATTGGCCGACGATAACGGCGCGCTTAATTGTGAATTATTATCACCGCGATTTAAAGAAAAGATAATAACTACAGAACTTTCCCTGCCCGAACACTCAAACTTAAAAAAGGCTGTAGAGCATTTGGAACGCGCTATGATTACCCGAACACTGAAAATGACTAAGGGCAACGTTCTGCGTTCGGCAATAAAGTTAGGTTTAAGCCGCGTCGGTTTGCATAAAATACTTAAAAGATATCAAATTAGCGCAGAACAGTTTAAGGAGCGGGAACTGAGGTGAGGATGCTTTGTAAAAACTTCATTTGACATTTCTATTCATTCGCATTAAATTAGTATTACTTTTTAGTAATACTTTTATAGGTGATAATATGCCGACATTAACTCAAAAAGGACAGGTTACTATTCCAAAAGGAGTAAGAAATGTTCTTAATATAAAACAAGGCGATAAGATTATTTTTGAGGTTGAGGAAGAAAAAGTTATTATCAGGAAGGGCGGGGGAAGAGCTGATTTTAGAAAATATATAGGTTTCTTAAAAAATAAAAAAGGACAAAAAGTTGATGACATAATATCATATTTAAGGGAAGGTGAAGCTTGATTACCGCTGTAGATACAAATATATTTTTGGATATTCTTATACCAAACCAACCTTATTTAAAATCATCTTTAGAAAAATTGGAAAATGCATCAAAACATGGAAAGATTATAATATGTGAAATTGTTTATATAGAACTTGCTTCTCAGTTTGATTGCATAAGTGATTTGAATATTTTTTTAAATGATACTCATGTTGAGATCAAATGGAGCGGTAAAGAATCGCTTTTTAATGCGAGTCGTATTTGGATAAAATATCGCGCGCAATATTCACAAAAAAAATTCTGCCCGGAATGTGGAAAATTAATCAATATTTCATGTCCCCATTGTGATTCGAGTTTAAATATTCCTCGTCGTATTCTGAATGATTTTATCGTTGGCTCTCATGCGAAGTCTTTTTCGAATGTTTTTCTTACGCGGGATCGAGGTTTTTATAGAAGATATTTTTCGGGAATAACAATTTTATAGAAAAATAATTTTTTACATTATGATTAAAATAGATATCCCCGGATTTCGGAATGTGCGCCTTAAACATTTGGTGATGGATTATAACGGAACATTAGCGCAGGACGGAATTCTTTTACAGGGCGTGAAAGAACGCCTGATACAATTGTCCGAAAAATTGCAATTGCATGTTATTACAGCCGACACCTTTGGTAATGTTAAAAATGAAATTGCCGCCCTGCCCTGTAAGTTAGAGCTTTTGAAAAAAGAAAATCAGGCGAAGGGAAAAATGGAATATATAAAAAAACTGGGCGCCGGCGAAACGGTCAGCGTCGGCAACGGCAGAAATGACCGTTTGATGTTAAAAGAAGCGGCGATCGGCATTGTAACAATTCAAGGCGAAGGCGCTTCCGGCGAGTCGGTAGTGGCGGCGGATGTTGTTGCGCCGGATATAATTACGGGGCTTGATTTGTTACTAAATCCTCTGCGATTAAAAGCAACGTTGAGAAGTTAAATGTAAATTGCATAACCAATGTAATTCTCTTCAGTTTTTTGTTGTAATAGTTCAGCTCCTATAAAAATTCAATTGCCCTGACATATATGGGGAACATCGTAAAGCGTGGAGCGAGAAGCGTTAAGCGAAGGTTAAGAAAAGAATATTACGTAATTCCGCTCTACGACGCTCTTCTCTCTACGCTTTACGCTTTACGCCTCCCGCCCTGAGCTCTATAAATAATCACCCTTATGAAGTGTGCAGCTTGAAACAACTGAACTATTACGATTTGCCCTACATTTCTCGTCATAAATGCTAACATTGTTAACAGTAGATGTAAACATTGTCTGCAAAATTAAGCCTGCTATTTTTATTAAAACTTGAAATGTGCCCTATATATGCCGTATTACAAAGAAATATAGCATTGGTATAATAGTTGCAATAACATAAAGCAGTGTATTATTTGAAAGGAGAAGAAATGCAAAAAGGAAATATAATAAAACTCGTATTTTTAGCAGCTATTCTAAGCTTAACTTTATCTTCTTGTTATACTCAGTTTGCAGTTGTGAAAAGAGAAAGAGTATATACGGTTGACGAAGAAGAGTATTACAGCGAAGAAGATACTGTTTATTACGAAGATGAAGAGGGCGATACTTATGTAACTGAATATCGTGTTTATGATTTCCCCGCTGTATATAGTTACCGTTTTACAATGTATGATCCCTGCTATTGGGATGACTTCTATCCTTATAGTTGCTATCCGTATAGTTGCTATCCGTATTGGATGGGATGTTACGGCGGTTGGTATGCGCCGTTTGTTAATTATGATCCTTATTACTACTATGAGTACGGAGGATACTGGAACTCCGGTTACTATCCTGAACATCATAAATTGCGTTATAGTAAAAGGGGCCCGTTAAACAGGGACATAGGCCCGACTCGCTTTGCAAGAACGAGCAGGACAAGAAGCTCCGGAACGCTTGATAAACCGGTTGCAAGAAGAAAACCGGGAAGTCTTATCGCCGCCCGTGATAGTAAAAAAAGTGAAGGAAGCAGACAATCAAAGCGAATTACTGATGATAACAGAATACCTGTCCGCGCGGTCAGCGGTGGAGGAGAAAGAGCCGCAACTATCAGCGCCAAAGGGAAAAGGACAAGCGGTAAAGAAATCAAAACCAGAAATGTCAAAACGTCACAACGCAAAAAATATTATCCAATTAAGCCGTCTTCTACTAAAAAGAAAAATCAAAAGGTAAAGATGGTTAAAACAAGCAGAACAAAGAAATCAGGCAGTTCGAACTCAGGCGGTAAAAAGAAAGTCTCGAGTTCGTCAAAGAATAAGAAATCATCATCATATAGCCCGAGGAAGAGTTCAAATACAAATCGGTCGAGCTCAAGCGGTAGCAGGGTGTCTTCTCCGTCGCGCTCATCGTCCAGCAGCAGCCGTGTATCTTCCTCACGTTCATCATCCGGCAGCAGAAGCAGTTCATCGAAAAGTTCATCAAGCTCCAGAAGCGGCGGTTCGAGAAGACGCTAAGTTTGAAGGAAGGGAATTAAAATGCGATATATATTGTTAACTTTGTTTACATTTATGATAAGCGGGCAATTACTTGCCCAACCAGCGGCAGATGAAGCTGTAAACCTGTTAGAAAACGAAAACGGTTTCGGCATACGTGCGACAGCTTTAGGGAACGCTTACACAGCAGTGGCAGACGACTATTCAGCTATCTATTGGAATCCTGCCGGATTAGCTCAAATAAAAAGCGGGCAGTTTTCAGGCGGTATTAATTATTTAAAGTTTAATAATACTGCGCGCTATTTTGATACTGAAACAGATGATAACCGTAATTTTACAAAACTGCAAAGTATTGGGCTGGCTTACCCTTTACCCGTCGCCCGCGGCAGTTGTGTTATCGCTTTTGGCTATCAACGAATAAAGAGCCTTGATAATTTTCTCAGCTATAGCGGTTACACATCAATAGAAAATGATTGGGTTTTTGATCATGATCCTTCTGATGATGATGTTT
>JAUXGF010000193.1 GCA_030622395.1 Calditrichaceae bacterium | reverse complement strand
TATTAGTAAAGAGGAATTAAAATTTGATAAAAATGTAAATATAATTTTTGGTGAAAACGGACAAGGAAAAACGTCAATATTAGAATCTATATATTATTTATCTATAAGTAAAAGTTTTCGCGTTGGCTCTGAAAAAATTACTTTACAACATTCCAAAGAATATTTTAATATTAAAGGAAAATTTAATACAAAAAACAATAACGATATTTTTATACGTTTATTTTATTCTGTAAAAGATGGAAAAAATATATTTTTAAATGAGAATAAAATAGAAAAATTTTCTGAAATAATTGGCATTGTTCCAACTGTTTTACTTTCATTAGAAGATTTGGAATTAACTTACGGCGTGCCGGCTAATAGAAGACGTTTCCTTGATATTTTATTGTCACAAGTAAGTCCATTATATTTACAGGCGCTCCAGAATTATAAAAAATCTCTTTTACAACGCAACAAACTTCTATCTTTAATTAATGATAACAAAGAATCAAAAAAAGCGTTATTTCCATGGGATGAGCAGCTTGTTCAATACGGCGTCGAGATTATTATTTCCAGGTTAAAAATAGTTGATTATTTAAATACAAAGATAGCGCAGTATTATAAAATTATATCCGATAAGGATGAAAAAATTTCAATAAATTATAAATCTAATCTAATTAAAAAGCTTGAAAAAGTTGATATAGATAAATTAAAAAACAAGTATTTTGAATTATTGTCACTTGATATAGAAAACGATATTTTAAGACAGACTACCTTAATAGGTCCTCATCGGGATGATATTGAATTTCTTAAAGATGATCACCTAATAAAAACATTTGGATCACAGGGAGAAAACAAAACATTTTTAATAGCCTTAAAATTTGTAGAAAGTGAATACCTTAAAGAGAAGAAGAACGAAAGCCCTGTTTTATTGATGGATGATATTTTTAGCGAATTGGATAGTACGAGAAATAACAATCTTGTAGAATATATTAAAAATATCGGACAGACGTTTATTACAACAACACTGCGAGATAAGTTTAAAAATTCATATTTAAAAGACAGCAATTATATCGAAATTATAAATGGGTCTGTTATATACTAAAAATTGTTGAGCTGTATACAATGGAAAAATATTTTAAACCTATTGGCGGCAGTTTAAAAAATATACTAAAAGAGCATAATTTAGAAGATGATTATAATGAATATTATATTATAACAAACTGGGATAAAATAGTAACTTCCAATATTGCAAAAATTACCAGTCCAATTAAACTGGTAAATAAAGTTTTGACAATAAAGACTAAAACAGAGTCATGGAAGAAAGAACTAAATATTAAAAAAAAGCATATAATTAGTATTATCAATAAATCAGATAAAATATCTAAAATTAAAGACGTCAAATTTATATTATAAAAGGTAAATAAAAATGCCAAATAAGGATTATACTGCGGAAAATATTCAAGTATTAAAGGGACTGGAAGCGGTTCGGATGCGTCCCGCTATGTATATTGGCGATGTTGCGAGTAGAGGATTACATCATCTTGTTTATGAAATTGTTGATAACAGCATAGACGAGGCAATGGTTGGTTATGCGGATAAAATCGAAGTTATCGTAGGAAAAGATAATTTAATCACTGTAAAGGATAATGGACGCGGCATACCTGTGGATATTCATCCCGAAGAAAAAAAACCCGCGGTTGAAGTTATTATGACTTTACTGCATGCGGGGGGCAAGTTTGATAAGAGCAGCTATAAGGTTTCGGGAGGGTTACACGGCGTAGGCGCTTCAGTAGTAAACGCGCTTTCAAAATGGTGTGCGGTTGAAATATCAAGAAACGGTAAAATTTATAAACAGACATACGAAAGAGGAATTCCTGTAAGTGAAGTAACCGTAATTGGTAAAAGCGATGTTACCGGAACAAAAGTAAGTTTTTTTGCAGATGATGAAATATTCAAAGAAATTGTTTACAAAAAGGATATATTATCTAAGCGCTTAAGAGAATTAGCTTTTTTAAATAAAAATTTGGAAATATCCATACTGGATGAACATTCCGGGTTTGAAGAAACTTACAAATATGAAGGCGGCTTAATAGAATTTGTAGAGTTTCTGGATGAGACACGGTCGCCTGTCCATAAACCGCCAATTTATATAGAGGGCGAAAGAGATAATTGTCCGATTGAAATTGCTTTACAATATAATTCCACATATATCGAAGATATTTTAACTTATTGTAATAATGTTAACACTATAGAAGGCGGCTCCCATTTATCGGGGTTCAAAGCAGCTTTAACGCGTACCTTAAATTCTTACGCTCAAAAAAATAATTTAATCAAGAACAATGATAAAGTCACTTTATCAGGCGAAGACGTTCGTGAGGGATTGACGGCGGTAATTTCAGTAAAGGTAGCCGACCCGCAATTTGAAGGACAAACAAAAACAAAGCTGGGAAATTCTGAAGTGCGCGGAGCGGTAGAGACTTTAGTTAACGAGCAGTTGTATGACTTTTTGGAAGAAAACCCGGCGGTAGCTAAAAAGGTAATTGAAAAATGCACAAGCGCGGCAAGGGCGAGAGAAGCTGCCCGGCACGCCAGGGAATTAACGCGCAGAAAAACAACCCTTGAAAGCAATTCTTTACCGGGAAAGCTTGCGGACTGTTCTTCAAACGATCCGGAAGAATGTGAGATTTACCTTGTTGAGGGCGATTCCGCCGGGGGCTCGGCAAAACAAGGACGTGATCGCCGTTATCAAGCAATACTGCCGCTGAAGGGTAAAATATTAAATGTAGAAAAATCACGTATTGATAAAATTTTGGCTAATGATGAAATAAGAACAATTATTACAGCTATAGGCGCCGGAATTGGCTCTGATGATTTTGCACAGGAAAAGGTAAGATATGGAAAAATCATAATTATGACGGATGCTGATGTGGACGGGTCGCATATTCGCACTTTGCTGCTAACTTTTTTTTATCGTTATATGAAGGATTTAATACAGCAGGGTAATGTGTATATTGCCCAGCCTCCGCTGTATAAGATAAAGAATGGAAAAGATGAATTTTATGCCTATAATGAAGAAGAAAAGAAGAAGATCATAAGCGGATTAAATGTTGATGAAAGCAAAATATCACTACAAAGATACAAAGGTTTAGGTGAAATGAACCCTGATCAATTGTGGGATACAACTATGAATCCGGAAACCAGGACCGTATTGAAAGTTTCATTGGAAAACGCTTTTGAAGCGGATAGGATTTTTACAACTTTAATGGGCGATGAAGTTGAGCCCCGAAGAAAATTCATAGAAGAAAACGCGCAATATGTCCGTAATTTAGACGTTTAAAATAATAAGTTTATAAGGATAGAAATGGCAGAAAATGAAAAGGTTTTTCCTGTATTAATAGAAGATGAGATGAAGGAGTCTTATCTTGATTACTCTATGTCGGTAATAGTCTCCCGGGCGCTTCCTGATGTCCGCGATGGATTAAAGCCGGTTCATAGGCGGGTGCTTTATGGTATGCATGAGCTTGGGATAACACATAGCAAGCCGTTTAAAAAAAGCGCGCGCATTGTGGGGGAAGTTCTTGGTAAATTTCATCCGCATGGAGATAAAGCAGTTTATGATACAATCGTGCGGATGGTTCAGGATTTTTCTTTAAGATATCCCTTGATAAACGGGCAGGGAAATTTTGGTTCAGTAGACGGCGATTCCCCGGCGGCAATGCGGTATACGGAAATAAGAATGGAGCGTATTGCCGAAGAGCTATTAACCGATATAAACAAAAAAACAATAGACTTTGTCCGGAACTTTGATGATAGTTTAGACGAACCGGTTGTTCTGCCGGCAAACCTGCCTAATTTATTAATTAACGGGTCATCGGGAATTGCGGTTGGTATGGCGACTAATATCCCGCCTCATAATATAAATGAAGTAATATCCGCCGTAAAAGTATTAATTGATAATCCGCAGACAGATGTTCGTGAATTGATGCAATATATAAAAGGACCCGACTTTCCAACTGGCGCCAGTATTTATGGTATTGACGGAATACATAGCGCCTATTTAACCGGTAAAGGTAAAGTTTTAGTTAGGGCTAAGGTTGATATTGAAACACATAAAAATGGACGCGAAAGCATTATTATAAATGAAATCCCTTACCAGGTAAACAAACTTAATCTTATCAATAAAATAGTTGAATTAATAAAAGAAAAGAAAGTCGAAGGCATTTCCGATTTTCGCGATGAATCGGACCGCGACGGCATGCGGATCGTTATTGATCTAAAAAAAGACGTCAATCCTCAAGTGGTTTTAAATATTCTTTACAAGCACAGCGCAATGCAGACAACCTTCAGTATTAATTTATTGGCTTTAGTTGACGGCAGACCCATGGTATTGAATCTTAAAGAAATAATTCAACACTTTATTAATCACCGTGTTGAAGTAGTTGTTCGGAGAACAAAGTATGATTTAGATGAAGCTGAGAAACGCGCTCATATTCTCGAAGGCTTAAAAATCGCTATTGATAATATTGATGAAATAGTTGAGCTAATAAAGACGTCAAAAGATCCGCAAATGGCAAAGGAACGGTTGATAGAAACATTTGGTTTATCTGAAATTCAAGCTAAGGCGATTTTAGAGATGCGCTTACAGCGTTTGACGGGTCTTGAAAGAGATAAAATCGAAAAAGAATACCGTGAGATTTTAGAATTAATTGAAAAATTAAGAAAAATCCTTGAAAGTGAGGATTTGCAACGGGAAATCATTAAAGAAGAATTGGATGAAATAAATAAAAAATATGCAGACGATCGCAGAACAGAAATTGTAGCCAGCTATGACGATTTTACAATTGAAGATATGATTGCCGAAGAAGATATGGTTATTACTATTTCACATAACGGATCAATTAAGCGTTTTCCTGTGACTGAGTATCGAACGCAACACAGGGGCGGCAGGGGCGTTACGGGAGCGATTACTAAAGAAGAGGATTTTGTAGAGCATTTATTTATTGCCAACACTCTTGATTATATTCTATTTTTCACCGACCGGGGTAAATGTCATTGGTTAAAAGTATATAAAATTCCCCAAACCGGTAAAGCCTCAAAAGGAAGACCTATTATCAATATGATTGATATTGAACAGGGAGAAAAGATTTGCGCTTTTATTGCGGTAAAGAATTTTGAGCAGCCGGGATTTGTGTTAATGGCGACGGAAAAGGGGATTATAAAAAAGACAAATATTAAGGCTTTTAGCAGACCAAGAAAAGGCGGTATTATTGCGGTTAATATTAAGGAAGACGATCATTTAATTGAAGCTAAATTTTCTGATGGGGAAAGTGAAGTTATCCTTATTACTAAAAACGGCAGGTCAATACATTTTACCGAAACAGACGTTAGAGAAACGGGACGCAATACAACCGGTGTAAGGGGGATCAAACTTAAGGGCGGCGATAAAGTTATTTCGATGGTAGTAGTGGCGAAGGATCTGGACAGGCTGCTTACTATTTCGGAGAAAGGATTTGGCAAGCGGACAAACGTAAGCGACTACCGAATGCAAAAAAGATCCGGTAGCGGTATTATCGCCATGAAAGTAACGGAAAAAACAGGAAAATTGGTCAGCGCGTTAGGGGTTAGCGAAGCGGAAGATATTGTGATAATTACTGAAAACGGCGTGGTTATAAGACAAAATATTGAAAGAATCAGCGTGATAGGAAGGAACACACAAGGCGTAAAGCTGATAAGATTGGATGAGAATGACAAGGTAAGCGATGTGGCAAAACTAATTCCATCAGATCAAGAAGAAGAGGTGGAGGACGATTAATATATAATTATCGGATACGGATTTTATATAAAAAAAGGAGAACAAATTGTTCTCCTTTTTTATTTTAAAATATTTATTTACTCACCGCCAAACTCTTTTGCCTTTTCATAGGCTTCTTCAGCCTTCTCTTTTTCTTTTAAGTTGGCGTAGCAAATATATAGATTTGACCATAAACCGGCGTCTTCGGGGAATTGTTCCAATCCTTTTAAAGAAGTATTTTTACCATCCTCATATTTTTTTAATTGAATTTCAACTCTACCCTTCAACAAATAGCCGTCT
>JAUXGF010000104.1 GCA_030622395.1 Calditrichaceae bacterium | reverse complement strand
TATCCAATGTAAATTTTTGAGAAGCACAACCAATTACAAAAGCTAAGAAAATATATAAAAAATAATTAATTTTATTTAATCTTACCATTGTTTATCCCTTTATTATCTCTTTACATCCCTAACTTATTTAAGCTTCCCTTCAGCAACCTCAGTTGTAAAGAACATAGCTATACAAATTGATTAATGAAAATGATAGTGGATGATCAAGTTTCTTTATCCAGTATCCAGTATCAAGCATCCAGTATCTATTTTAATAATGCATTTCCCGACAATTCGGGACTATACAATAAATTAACTATTGAACAGAAACCTTAAAGCTACTTCTTAATAATCATACAATCCAACTTCATCAAATTCTAATTGCGGTTTAACCAGTTTATCAATAGCAATAACCTGTTTTAGCAAATCTTCCAATCTTTGAAGGGGAAGCATGCTGGCGGCGTCGCATAAAGCGTTGTTACAATCGGGATGTGATTCGATGAAAACAGCGTCAACGCCGGCTGCTACGCCGGCCCTAGTAAGAGAAAAAATAAACTCCTTTGCCCCGCCCCGCCGGTCGCTGCTGCTTACGCCGTATTTACGAATAGCGTGGGTGGAATCTAATACCACCGGATAGCCTAAATCGCGCATTACTTTTAAATTACGCATATCCAGTGTCAGGTTGTGATAACCAAAGAAGGCGCCCCGCTCGGTCAGTAAAATTTGATTGTTGCCCTCGCCTGTGATTTTATTTATCGCAGTCTGCATATCACCGGCGGCTAAGAATTGCCCTTTTTTTACATTGATTACTTTTTGGGTTTTAGCGACAGCGAGCAAAAGTGAGGTCTGCATGGAAAGAAAAGCCGGAATTTGAATAACATCCAACACCTCGGCGCAAGCCTGGGCGTCATGCAGGTTATGGATATCCGAAAGAACGGGAATATTAAAGGTTTCCTTCACCTTTTGCAGAATTCTCAATCCCTCTTCAATGCCGCTGCCCTGGTAAGATTCCGCTGAAGAACGGTTGTCTTTTAAATAGGACGACTTAAAAATAAACGGCATATCAAGCCGGTCGGTAATGGTTTTAATCCGCTCCGCTGTATCCATCACAATTTTTTCAGATTCAATCACACACGGCCCGGCAATCAAAGCCAAAGGACAGCCCTCGCCAATTTTTATATCACCAACCTGCACAATTTGCATTTTTCCTCCGGCATTGTTTCTTTGGATAGTTTTCAAAATATTTTAAAAGAATTACTGGAGTAATGTTTTTCAATACTCCAATACTCCATTATTCTCCTGTATTTATCAATCACATTTCCTGGTTACAGGCTGAATGCTGATAGCAGATAGCTGAATGCTTTAAATCTTAACTCCTAATCAACCGAAATCAATTTAATCAAATCTTGATTTTGCTGCACAGCGTCTTTTTCTTTTACGTTGATTTCATTAATCTTGCAATCGTAGGGCGCTTTTATAATATTTTCCATTTTCATGGCTTCTAAAACAATTAAGCTCTCGCCTTCAGAAACAGTTTTCCCTGCTTCCACATTAATCTTTACAACCAAGCCGGGAATAGGCGCTTTAATAATTTTCTCAGTAGTACCGCTTTGCGAACTTTTTACCAATTCTTTAACTTTACGGATTCGCTCATCTTCAACTTTAACCGGAAAATAATCCCCTAAAACATGCACATGATAAGTCTCGTCATTTTTTACTAAATGAACGATATAAGATTTATTTTCCTTGATCAGCGAATAGCGTCCGTTTCCTAACGGCGTCATATCATACCGGATTGATTTATCATCTTTAATAATTAAAATGTCATCTTTTTCAATATATGTTTCAAATTCAAATTTATTTTTTGGCGTGTCGGCAAAAATTTTCATTTTTTCCTCAAACTTTGCTGTCTATGAATTAATTTCCAGCTTGAACCATGTTTATTATTTTTATGATTGTTATAAATGCTGATTTTGCTTTTTTCATTAATTTGATCAAGAGCTGCGGCAAAACTTGCAACCTCGGCAGTGTTAATATTTTCTACAAACAACTGCTCCCGGTTTTCCTCAATAAATTTGGTAGTGAATTTTCCTTTTTGAAATAAAGGATGTTCCAAAACACGGATTAAAAAAGGAATGGTTGTATGAATGCCTAAAATTTCATATTCACGCAGCGCCCGCAGCATCCGCATAATTGCCTGCCTGCGGTCGCTGCCCCAGGCGATTAACTTCGAAATCATAGGGTCGTAATAAAGAGATATTTCACTGCCCTGCGTAACGCCGCTGTCTTCACGAATACCCGGGCCGTCCGCTGACTTTAAAAATAGAATTTCTCCCGGCGATGGAGCAAAATTATTATCCGGATTTTCGGCATAAAGCCGGCATTCAATGGCATGTCCCCAAAAATCATCAAGGCTTTTTAGGGAAGTCATAGATTTACCGGCGGCAATTAGAATCTGCTCTTTTACCAGATCCAAACCGCTTACCATCTCCGTAACCGGATGCTCTACCTGCAAACGTGTATTCATTTCTAAAAAATAAAAATTAAGGTTTTTATCAACCAAAAATTCAATCGTTCCGGCGCTTCTGTAGCCGCAAACTTTAGCGGCTTGTACGGCAGCTTTACCCATCTTTGCCCGCAGTTCATTTGTCAGCAGTGACGAAGGCGATTCTTCTATGACTTTTTGATGCCGCCTTTGAATGGAACATTCCCTCTCGCCTAAATGAATAACATTGCCTTTTGAATCCGCTAAAATCTGAAATTCAATATGGCGCGGTTCCTCTACAAATTTCTCGATATAAACAGTCGAATCATTAAAAGCAGCCTTAGCCTCGCGCGCCGCTCCTTCAATAGCTTCAAAAAATTGTCCGTCATCTTCGACTAACCTCATACCCTTGCCGCCGCCCCCTGCCGCAGCTTTAATTAAAATCGGATAGCCGATTTTCCGCGCTGTTTGACGCGCTTTATCTTTATCCTTAATTGCGTCTTCCGTTCCCGGAACTGTGGGAATTCCGTTAGCGATCATCAGCTTTCGCGCTTCTGTTTTATTACCCATTACACGGATAGCGTCTGCGGGAGGACCGATAAAAGTTAATCCTTCTGCAAAAACAGCTTCTGCAAAATCGGCGTTTTCAGACAAAAATCCATAACCGGGATGAATAGCTTCCGCCCCGTATTCTTTAGCGATCCCGATAATTTTTTCCCATTTTAAATAACTTTCCTGCGAGGTTATTCCCCCTAAAGGATAAGCTTCATCCGCATAATATACAAAGGGCGATTTCCTGTCTACTTCAGAAAATACAGCCGCTGTTGTGATATCCATTTCCTGACAGGTACGCATAATTCGCACGGCAATTTCGCCGCGATTGGCAATAAGGATTTTTTTAAACATAAACGGTTCTCATTTTAAGAGGAACAATAAGGACTATTTAGAAATATAGCTTTTACAGTTTTTAAAATCAATTACTTTTCTTTATGTTTATAAAACCTCACGTGGGAATTCGTTACATAGAACATTTCACTCTCGTATCAGAGATTAACGAAGCGTCACTACGTAAGAGCAATCTCCTTATAAATATATTGTCAAACTCACAATAATTAATTTGACTAATATTTCCTTTGATTGTAATTTTACACCGTTTTTAAAATTGCCTTTTGGGTTAAGTAAAAACCTTAAAAATAATCTACAATAAAATAAAGAAACTCTTCATTTCATTTTAAATTAATAAAATTGAAGTGTTTTTTTAATAATATTAAACCTGTTCTATATTTATGAAATATACACTTTCCACAATTATAGTTTTATTATACTTTCCGGTTGTATTTGCTCAAATTCAATATACACCGAGTGATTCATCCCATTTTCAATCCCAATACAATTACAATACTTATAAACCAAATATAGATGACGGCACTTACTGGAGGAAAGAAACTAATATCCATCCATGGAGGTTAACTTCACTATTTGGAACCATTGCCTTGGGAGATATCATTGCAGTAAACTGTTTAAAAGAAACCTGGTACAATGAACCAAGAGGTAAATTCCATTCTATTAATTTTGAGCTTGATATGAAGAAACGAAAACAAATGGATAAAATAGGACATACTTTTACTCCATACCTTATTGCAAATACTCTTTCCAAAGCTTACCGTTTTTCAGGGTTTTCAGCAAAGAAATCAATATGGTATGGTTCTCTGACAAGCTGGCTCTGGATGCTGCAAATTGAAATAACAGACGGATTTTTTAAAGAATGGGGTTTTAGCTGGGGGGATTTAATCGGCAATACAATCGGTACTGGGTATGCTGCGTTGCAGCAATTTTATCCTGAACATTTAAAGGGAATACGTCTTAAAATCAGCTATCTTTATTCCACAGCATATCATGAACACAGATATACAAGAGCAAACTCCGGCAGAATAGATGATTATGAAGGGATGACCTTTTGGCTGGCGGCTAATTTCTATGATACTATGCCTAAGGCATGGCAGCGTTCTTATCCAAATTGGCTGAAACCTATGGGACTTGCTATTGGACAATCCGCAAAGGGTATTGCCGGCCCGGGCGCTTATCATGGCGACCGTGAAATATATTTAAGCATAGATATGGATATAACAAAAATTCCGCTTGGGAATCTTGACAAACACTCCTTTGTTAGATTTTTAAAAGATGAACTGAATTTTCTCAAGTTTCCCATGCCTACTGTCCGAATCACTCCTAAAGTCACTTGGTTTGGATTATATTTTTGATTATCAATCTAATTTAATCATACATTTTTTACATTTTAATTATCTCTATTAATTTATTTACCATTATATTAAAATTAATATTAAATTAAGTGTGTTAATAACCGGATTTAATTTATGATAAAAACAGTTGTTCTTATATTTCTCATTAGTATCAACCTCTATGCTCAGAAAAAGGAATACTATTTTTATCATCCCGAACAAAATTATGGATCGGAATTAAATTTTAATCCAACAACTGTAATACTTAACGGCAGTTTTGACGTTTTGCGCAATGGCGGTCATGAAAATAATGGTGAAACAATTAACATTTTTAAATTGGATTATGAACAGGGTATAAAAAATGTTTGGGATAATATCAGCCATCCATTTTATCATATAGACAAATACGGCTGGAATAGATTTCTGACTCAGGAAGTATTTCCTTTAAGCTTTGATAAAAATAAAGCCCAGTGGGTGCCCAATTACGGTCACCATATAATAGGCAGCGGAATGATATATGTTAAAACTGCTGAGTGGTATGATTATCACGGTTTCAAACATCCCAAACTTACATCATTTTTAACAACAATGTTCTATCATTTCTTCAATGAAGTTTTAGAAAATAATCATTCTAATGTAACAAATGTTGATCCGATTGCCGATTTACTAATCTTTGATCCCCTGGGTATTCTAATATTCAGTTCAGATGCGGTTAAGAAGTTTTTTTCCAAAACAGTATCTTTATATGATTGGTCGCTGCAACCGATGTATAATCCGAGCAATTGTTATCTTGAAAATACCGGGCTTCAATTTGCTTTTAAGTATAAATTGCCCTTTTGGAAAAATTATTCTGCATTTTTGTATTATGGAATTTATGGAATCGGCGGTTTAAGTTACACCCACAATAATATACACAATTTTTCTTTTGGGATTGGTACGGTCGTTAACCGTTTAGATGAAAATATAATTAATAATTCAAGAATAATAACGCCGACAACGGACGGAGCTGTTGGATTATTTTATGATAAGAACCATTCTTTAATGACTTCCATAATTATCACCGGGCCGCGAATGTATAATGCCCGGATTAACATATATCCCGGATTTTTCAAATTGGGCAGGTTTATGCCAGGTATGTATCTTGGATTCGGCGAGTGGGATAACTTTTTAGTGGGCGTCACTTTTGCCCGTATTCCCATTGGTTTATTAGGCGGCTATAATTAGGTGAGGAATTGGAGTGATGGAAGAATGGATTATCTGCGAAATCTAAAAGGATGTAACCGTTTTACTATCAATCCATTACTCCATTACCACAATTCTTAATTAATGGAAATGCCCGAAATTTTCCAATTAATTCAATTCTTCCATTCTTTAAAGACCTCAAAGGTTTGGGAAAACCTTTGAGGTCTTTCTCTTCCATCACTCCAGTACTCCAATTCTTCCAGACGTCTTTTTCTCTTTATATATCTATTTCTTTTCTTCTTCATCAACAACTTCGTAATCGGCGTCTTCGACTTTTGCGTCATCTTTGGTTTCTGACGATGATTGACCGGGCGCTTCCGCTCCTGCATCAGCAGCGCCTGCGGAGCCCATATCCGGACCCGCTCCAGGGCCTTGTGCGCCCGGCTGACCCTGCGCTCCGGTTTGTGCATAAAGCTTTTGCGCAATTTCATTCCAAACTGTGTTGACTCCTTCTAAAGATGATTTCATTTCATCAATATTGTTGCTTTTCTGCGCTTCTTTTAAGCGTCCTAGAGCGGTTTCAATCTTGCCTTTATCTTCATCGCTTATTTTATCTTTCATTTCATTAATTTGTTTTTCTGTTTGATAAACAACAGCGTCAGCCTGGTTCTTTGTTTCGATCTCTTCCTTCTTACGCTTATCCTCAGCCGAATGAGCTTGAGCTTCTTTTTTCATCTTTTCAATTTCATCTTCGTTCAATCCGCTTGACGCTTCGATACGAATACTTTGTTCTTTCGCTGTAGCTTTGTCTTTAGCGGTTACATGCAATATACCGTTAGCGTCTATATCGAAAGTCACTTCAATTTGGGGGATACCGCGCATCGAAGGCGGAATGCCGTCTAATATAAACTTTCCTAAGGAACGGTTATCGCCAGCCATTTGACGTTCGCCCTGCAGCACATGAATTTCGACAGTAGTCTGGTTATCAGCCGCTGTTGAAAAAACCTCAGTTTTCTTAGATGGAATAGTAGTATTCGCCTCAATTAATTTTGTCGCTACACTGCCTAGAGTTTCAATGCCAAGCGAAAGAGGAGTAACATCCAGTAATAATACGTCTTTAACTTCGCCGGTTAATACAGCGCCCTGAATAGCCGCGCCTATTGCAACTACTTCATCAGGATTAACCCCCTTATGAGGTTCTTTACCAAACAAGGATTTTACAACTTCCTGTACCTTCGGAATACGGATCGATCCGCCGACTAAGATAACCTCGTCAATTTCTGAAGTAGAAAGACCGGCGTCTTTTAAAGCTTTTTTACAGGGTCCGACGGTTCTTTGTATTAAATCATCTACTAATTGTTCAAATTTGGATCGTGAAATATTCAAAGTTAAATGTTTTGGACCGGATTCTGTAGCGGTAATAAAAGGTAAATTAACTTCCGTCTGCATAGAAGAAGAAAGTTCAATTTTAGCTTTCTCAGCGGCTTCTTTTAAGCGCTGTAACGCCATTGCGTCTTTACGTAAATCAACTCCCTCTGCATTTTTGAATTCATCCGCCATGTAATCAATCAAACGCTGGTCGAAATCATCACCGCCTAAATGAGTGTCGCCGTTAGTAGATTTTACTTCAAAAACGCCGTCGCCAATTTCCAGAATGGAAACATCAAACGTGCCTCCGCCTAAATCAAACACGGCTATTTTTTCGTCCTTTTTACTATCCAAACCATAAGCTAATGAAGCCGCTGTCGGCTCGTTAATGATACGTTTTACATCCAATCCGGCAATCTTTCCCGCATCCTTAGTAGCCTGACGCTGAGAGTCGTTAAAATATGCGGGAACGGTTATTACAGCCTCATTTACTTTTTCACCAAGATAGTCTTCTGCAGTCTGCCGCATTTTTTGTAAAATCATCGCTGAAATTTCAGGCGGCGAATATTGCTTATCGCCAACGTCTACCATAACCACATCATTATTGCCGCTTTTTACTTTAAAAGGAACTTCCTTTATTTCGTTACCGACTTCTTTATAAAACCGCCCCATAAAACGTTTAATCGAAAAAATAGTATTTTTCGGATTTGTTACAGCCTGACGCTTTGCCGGCGCGCCGACAAGACGTTCTCCTTTTTTTGTGAACGCAACTACCGAAGGCGTTGTGCGAGCGCCTTCAGCGTTAGTAATAACAACCGGTTCGCCTCCTTCCATTACAGAAACTACCGAGTTTGTCGTTCCAAGGTCAATTCCAATTATTTTTCCCATTTTTACTTCTCCTTATTTTTATTTTATTATATTTTCATATTTATTTTTTTATATACTTGCAATATTTGTGCCATCTCTAATTATTG
>JAUXGF010000012.1 GCA_030622395.1 Calditrichaceae bacterium | reverse complement strand
CGTCCGGATTTAGATGAAGAAGTGATTACTAAGCCGAATAATGCAGTGAGTATGTTAAACAGCCTGGTTTTAGAAATGGAACGTCGTTATGACCAGTTGGCGCATCTTGGCGTAAGAAATATCATTGACTATAACAAAAAGATTGAAGAAGGCGGCGCTAAAGTTAAACAAGCTAAATATCAGCATTTACCATATATTGTAATTATAATCGACGAGCTGGCGGATTTGATGATGGTTGGCGCAAAAGAAGTCGAGATGCCGATCGCCCGTATAGCACAAATGGCGCGCGCTGTGGGTCTTCATCTTATTGTAGCTACTCAGCGCCCCAGTGTAAATATAATTACCGGAATGATTAAGGCTAATTTCCCGGCGCGAATGGCTTATCAAGTTGCAACAAAAGTCGATTCACGAACAGTTTTAGATATGAATGGAGCCGAACAGTTATTAGGAAACGGCGATGTGCTTTTTCTGCCGCCGGGTCGGCCCAAGCCGGTTCGCCTGCAAAATTCGTTTATAGATACAGATGAAGTGGAGCGGGTTATTGAACATGTTCGACGTCAACCGAAATTGCCCTATTACAGTGTGCCTCAACCGGCGGCTTCTAAGCATAGCGGCGGGGATTTTTTCGCAGACGACAGCCGCGATTCTATGTACGAAGAAGCCCGTGCCATTGTTATTCAGCATCAGCAGGGATCAATTTCACTCCTGCAGCGTAGATTAAAACTCGGCTATGCCCGCGCGGCGCGTTTGATGGATCAGTTAGAGGAAGATGGAATTGTGGGTCCTCCGGACAGCAGTAAGCCGCGTGAAGTATTGGTAACACTTCAGGAATTTAAAGAAATGCAATAGCGCAGGGGAGAACATAGCTTTGCAAAGTTGAAAGCGATACTGGATACTTGATGCTGGATGCTGGTTGGAGCTGAGTATGGGGTTGTAAAAATTGAAACTCACCCCTAACCCCTCCCAAGAGGGGAATTGCTTATTCCCCTCTTGGGAGGGGTTAGGGGTGAGTCTATTTTTAAAGAGAGGGGATTTTCCCACTCTACTTCCAAGTCCCCCTCTATTTCTTAAAGAGAGGGGGATTTAGGGGGTAAGTTGAAAAACTTTCATATAAACATAAAAAACATTATCTAAAAGGAAAAAGTATGAGACATATTTTATTTATAAGCGTAGTTTTTTTATTGATGACCGCAATACAGGCAAATGCCGCCGATGTGAATAAGATAATCAAAAAAGTTCAGAAAACGTATGATAAGATGGATAATTTGTCAGCGACATTCAAGCAAGTAGAAACTTTTAAAATAACCGGATCTCAAACGGAGACGTCAGGCAAGATATTTATAAAGAACGGCGTAAAGTACCGCTTTAAATCGGAAGATCAGGTTATCGTAACGGACGGTAAAACAATCTGGACATATAATGAAATGAGTAAGCAGCTTTTGATTGATAATGTCCGTGAAAATTCCGGAGCCCTTCTGCCGCGTGATTTGTTATTCAAATATCCCAAAAAATATTATTCGACTTTGTTGGGCGAGGAAAAATCAGGCAAAAACGAGGTCTATAAAATCAGATTAGATCCAAAAGAAGATGTTCACGGATATATTAAAAGCGTCAAGTTGTGGATTGATAAAGATAACTGGCATATTTTAATGATAGAAACAACGGATTTAAACGGAAATCAGAGCCGCTTTGAAATTACCGATATAGACACTAAATCAAAATTGTCCGACGATCTGTTTACTTATCAGGCGGATGACAGCGTAAATGTTGTAGATATGCGCTAAGCGCGGAGATTACGGATAATATGAAAGACGTCTCTTTTACAGACATTCACTCTCATTTTTTGTTTGACGTTGACGACGGCGCGGAAAATATTAAAAAATCGTTAGAGATGCTTGAACAGGCGGCTTCTCTTAATATACGTCATTTATTGGCGACGCCTCATGTAACGGAGTTGATAAATAAAAAAACAAGCCAACGCATACTTAATAATTTTTCTCAATTAAAGGAGAAGGTTTTAGCTGAAAAAATTCCGGTCAAAATTTCGCTTGCTTCGGAATTGTTTTACAGCAGACACATTTATGATTGGCTGGACAGGCCTTGGTCAACTTTTAACAATAATAAAAAATATCTGCTTTTTGAATTGCCGTTATTTGATTTTCCGGACAGGGTTGGTGATTTTATTTTTCAATGCCGTTTAAACGGACTGGTTCCAATTTTAGCTCATCCGGAACGCTATATTTATTTGCGTAAAGCGTTGGATAAAATTTTTACCTGGTACAATCAGGGCTGCCTTATGCAGATGAATGCAGGCAGCTTAACCGGTCAATTCGGAAGTAAGGCAGCGGATTTTACTAAAAAATTACTCGAAGCAAAGGTCTTACATTTTGCGGCTTCGGATGCGCACGACCTTGAATATCGCAGCTATGATTCAATTAATGAATCATATAATATGGTTAAAGAAACAGCGTCAACGGAATACGCCGATGAACTTTTTATTATCAATCCCGGTAAAGCAATTTCAGGCGAGCCGATTTTTCAGGAACAATTAGATGAGAATAAAATAAGTAATAATTGGTTAAATAAATTCTTTATAAATTTTAAAAAGTTCCGAAGAGGTATATAGGTTTTTTGTTTCTAAATCTGATTCTAAAATTTGGGATAAGTTTAGGAGTGGGGAAGAGGAAATGGGAAGTAGGAAGTAGGAAGTAGGAATTGGGAATTAGGAATTATTTCAGTTTTGGGTTTTTGTTTGAGACTAATATTTAATTTCTGCTCTTTTAAATAAACACTCATCCCAGTCGGTCGGGACAATCCTGTAATTCGGGAAAAGTTTTGTGTTTTTCTTTACCCATCCCTAACCCTTCCCTAATATAACAGGGAAGGGAAAAGATGTAAAATGCAAACCCACCCCTGCTTGCATCCCGATACGGGGTAACCCCTCCTCCCGACATCGGGATTTCCGCTTCGCTTCAACAAGAGGGGAATTCCAAGTCCCGAAAATTCGGGATTAGTGGCTGAGTTGAAAGACTTTCCCAAAGAGACGCCTTTGGCGCATATAAACTATCATGTTCTGTCGAACGCAATAAACAATGAAAGTAGCCACTCCCGCTCCGCAGGAGTCCCCTTGGGAAAGGGATCCCTTTGGAAAAAGGCTCTAAGTATTTAAAAATTAATTGTTTCTTCGTGTCTTAGTGGCATTCTACTTTCATATAAACATTTTAGAAAAAGATTGAACAATTTAAAACAATTATTTAGATTTTCTTTTTCAATTAAATACATTTAAGGAGAAAATTCATTGATAGAAAATAATGAGCAAGAATTTGAGTCCCAGGTTTCGTTAAATGACTATTTGAGAATCATGTATCGCGGACGTTGGATTATTGTGATTTCTTTTATTATTGTATTTTTATCAACTATCTATTTTACTTTTACATCATCGCCGGTATATGAGGCTTCAACATCTATTATTATAGAAAGCAACGGATCTATGGAACGTTCGCTTTTTGATATGAATCCCTTTGGCAATCAAAGCACGCTGATAGCAAATCAAATAGAAATACTTAAAAGCAGGACTCTGGCTGAACGCGTTGTTAAACGGCTTGATCTCTCCGATGTAAGAGATTCTCTGCAAATATTTCAGCCTGATGCCGAAGGAGGATATTTAACGCTGCGCAGTATGGTGCGTATTATACAGGAGAGTATGGAAATTGAACATAGGAAAGAAACCGATGTTATAGAAATCAAATATAAGGCGGGTTCGACGTTTGAAAGCGCCTATATTGCTAATACAATCGCCGATGAATTTCAACT
Source organism: Calditrichaceae bacterium (assembly GCA_030622395.1). GTDB lineage: Bacteria > Calditrichota > Calditrichia > Calditrichales > Calditrichaceae > JAUXGF01. The sequence goes on along the minus strand of JAUXGF010000012.1, from coordinate 9,975 downwards.
GGCTAATTCCGAAGCTAATCGCAGTGAAATAAACGAATTAAGGAAATTTGTAGAAACCCAACTGTTTAAAAAAGGAGAAGAATTACGCAGATCGGAAGAACATCTTCGTGAGTATCAGGAAAGAAAAAAAGTAGCCAGCTTAGATGAAGAAACAACCGAGCTTATTAATCGGTTGGCGGAAGTTGAGGCTTTATTTGAAGAGGCTCAGATTGAGTTAAAATCAAAACTGGAAATGAAGAGTTCTTTAGAAGAGAAGTTGGAAGAACGCAAGGAAACTTTATCATCAGACCTGAGTGGAATTTCGACTCCTTATATAAGTTCATTGCAGAATGAATTAGCTCAGTTAGTAGCTGAACGGACAAAATATGTTATAGCGGTCGAGATGGAAGTTGATCCCGCTAATAAGCGTCATTTCCAGGAAAAAATCAAGGGTTATGATATTAATATAAAAGCGCTTAAAGAGAAACTTGAGGAAGAGGCAAAGAAAATTTCCATATCAAGCATGGTGCAGGATCCATTCCGATTATCACAGGAACTGGTCACCCGATTGATAACTATTGACGCTGATGTAAAATCTGTTTCAGCAAAAATTAACGCTTTGCAGGATGTGGTTAGAGACTATAACAATAAATTGGAATCCCTGCCTGAAAAAGTTTTGGAGTTAGCGCGGCTTGAAAGACGCAGAAAAGTAGATGAACAAACCTATATTATGATGACTCAAAAATTAGAGGAAACTAAGATACAGGAAGCGGCTCAAAGTAAGAATGTGCGTATTATTGATGAAGCTATTGAACCTCTCTATCCGGTTTCCCCAAAGAAAAAATTGAATATCATGCTTGGAGCTTTAATTGGATTAGGCTTAGGCGTTGGATTAACCTTTTTAATTGAATATTTTGACAATACAATCAAAACCCATGAAGATGTGGAACGAATGGGGTTTAATATTTTAGCCAGTATTCCTAAAATTGAAATGGATAAGTATGAGAAAAAACTGGAAAGTAAATTAGAGAAGTTCGGATCAATCGAAGGTAAAAAAATTGAAGCGCGTTTGATCACTCATTTGGATCCTAAATCGCCTGTTTCAGAGTCATATAGAACTTTGCGTACAAACTTGCAATTTAGTAAAGTAGACCGCCAGATAAAAACAATATTAGTAACAAGTTCAGGGCCAAAAGAAGGTAAATCAACAACGGCGGCTAATTTGGCTATCGCTATGGCTCAGACTGGAAATAAGGTTGCTTTAATCGACGCCGACTTAAGACGTCCCGTTATTCATTCTATCTTTGGTTTAAATAAGGACGAAGGCATTACAAACTATTTAATGGAAACCATTCCTTATGAAAAATTAGCTAAAAAAACATTTCTTGATAATTTATTTATCATGCCGTGCGGCGTTTTGCCGCCTAATCCATCCGAATTACTCGCCTCCCGTAAAATGGAAGAGATGCTTACGAAACTGCGGAATGATTATGATATTGTTATATTAGACAGTCCTCCTGTGATTGCTGTAACCGACGCAGCCATTTTAAGCACTAAGGTTGATGGAACTATATTAGTCGTTAATTCCGGGCAAACCAATCGAGACGCATTAACAAGGGCAAATGTGCTCTTAGATAATGTTGATTCTAAATTGTTAGGTTTGCTTATAAACGGTATCGATGTGGACGGGATATATGGTTCCTATTATTACTATTATTATCATCATTACTATTCTAAGCCTGGTAAAAAGAAAAAGAATTGGGCTTCCAGAATCTTTTCAAGTTAAGTAAAAATAATTGATAATAAGATTTATGCATGTAAGATTTTTCATTTACTCTTAATTAATAATAAATCTAAATAAATAATTATGCGGCAAATTATATCGCAAATATATAGTTTATAAGGAGAATAAAAGATGAAGGTAGCGGTTGTAGGAAGCGGCTATGTCGGACTTGTAGCCGGCGCTTGCTTTGCAGATTCAGGTAATGAAGTAATTTGCGTTGATGTAGATAAAAATAAAATTGATCTGTTAAAAAACGGTAAAGTGCCTATTTATGAGCCGGGTCTAAAAACGATGATTAGACGAAATGTAGAGCAAGAACGTCTGTTTTTTAGCACGGATATTAAAAATGCCGTTGAAGTGTCCCAGATTCTTTTCATTGCCGTGGGCACGCCGCCGGATGAAGACGGCTCTGCCGACTTGCAGTATGTTTTAGCCGTGGCTCGTGATATTGGCAAATATATGAATGGCTTTAAAGTTGTTGTGGATAAAAGCACGGTTCCGGTCGGAACCGCTGATAAAGTAAAGGCGGAAATTAAAAAACATACTAATCATGAATTTGCCGTGGTTTCCAATCCGGAATTTTTAAAAGAGGGCGCCGCAATTGAAGATTTTATGAGACCTGACCGCGTCATTATTGGAACGGATAATGAAGAAGCCGCCGAAATATTAAGAAATTTGTACACCCCTTTTGTACGTACAGGAAAGCCGATTATTGTTATGGATATAAGAAGCGCCGAATTAACAAAATATGCGGCTAATTCGATGTTAGCGACCAAGATTTCCTTTATGAATGAAATGGCTAATTTGTGTGAAGCTGTAGGCGCTAATATAGAAATGGTGCGTAAGGGGATCGGCTCCGACAGCAGAATTGGACCGTCGTTTATATTCCCCGGCGTCGGATACGGCGGCTCTTGTTTCCCGAAAGATGTACAGGCTATTATAAGAACAGCCGGAGAAAATAAAAAAATATTGAAAATATTAAAGGCGGTTGAAGAAGTAAATAATAATCAAAAAACTATTTTAATGGATAAAATTAAAAAGTATTTTAACGGTGAACTTAAAGGTAAAATATTTGCAATATGGGGGTTGGCTTTTAAGGCTAATACCGATGATATGCGGGAAGCGCCGGCTATTTTTATGATAAACGCCTTGATTGCCGAAGGCGCAAAAGTAAGCGGACATGACCCTGAAGCATTGAACGAAGCAAATCGCAGATTGAAAAATCATGTTGATAGCAATAATCTGATTTTGTCCAAAAAACGATATGACGCCTTAGAAGGCGCCGACGCTTTGATTATTTTAACCGAATGGAATGAATTTAGAGAGCCGGACTTTTATTTGATTAAAGAAACTCTGAAAAGCGCGGCAATTTTTGACGGACGTAATTTATATAATCCTAAACGTATGAAAAAATTCGGGATCGATTACTTCTCTGTGGGTCGTATATAAAGAACACAGAAAAAAAGTAAAATCTCAGACTCGGGTGGGGAATTGCTTATTCTCCTCTTGGGAGGGGTTACCCCGAAGTGTCGGGATGCAAGCAGGGGTGGGTCTTAATATTCCACCCGAAAGACATAACAAAAAATAAAATTAAACTTGACATTCGACGCTGTTTGCTTGAAATTTTATATCCAGTATCCAGTATCCAGTATCCAGTATCAAGCGTCAGGCGTCAATCATCTATAAAATAATAAACGGAGATAAAATGGATTTATTAAGCAAAATTAGAAATAATGAAGCGGTTATCGGCGTAGTCGGCTTAGGCTATGTAGGGCTGCCTTTATTAATGGAGTTTGTTGAGAAAGGATTTAAAACAATCGGTTTTGATATTGATGAACGTAAAGTTGAAAAACTAAACGCCGGTAAATCATATATAAAACATATTGATCACAAAAGGGTTAAAGCTGTCAGAGATTCCAACATTTTTGAGGCTACAAGTGATTTTATCAGAATTAAAGAAGTGGATTGTATCTTGATTTGCGTTCCGACGCCTCTCACAAAACACCGCGAGCCGGATATGTCATTTATCATAGATACAGGAAAGGTTCTTTCAAAAAATATTCGTAAAGGGCAGTTTATTGTTCTGGAGAGTTCAACCTATCCGGGCACTACCGAAGAAGTACTTAAACCTGTTTTGGAAGAATCCGGCTTAAAAGGCGACAGCGATTTTTGGGTTGGATTTTCACCGGAACGCGAAGACCCTAATAATCCGAATTTTAATACGCATACTATTCCAAAGGTAGTGGGAGCTAATACAGAATATGCCCGTCAATTAGCGGTTGCGCTTTACGAAAAGGTAATAGTAAAAACGGTTCCCGTATCAAGTAGTCAGGCTGCCGAAGCCACTAAACTTTTGGAAAATATATTTAGAAGCGTCAATATCGCCCTGGTAAATGAAATGAAGATGATTTTAGATCGTATGGGAATAGATGTTTGGGAAGTGATTAATGCGGCTTCGACAAAACCGTTTGGCTTTATGCCGTTTTATCCGGGACCGGGACTTGGAGGGCACTGTATTCCAATCGATCCTTTTTATTTAACATGGAAAGCCCGCGAATTTGAAATTAATACCAGGTTTATTGAATTAGCCGGTGAAGTGAATACTCAAATGCCGTACTGGGTTGTCGGCAAAGTTATGGACGCCTTGAATGAATGCAGCAAAAGTATAAAAGGATCAAGTATTTTAGTTCTTGGCGCCGCCTATAAAAAAGATATTGACGACCCGCGCGAATCGCCTTCATTTAAATTGATTGAAATTATGCTGGGAAAAGGCGCTGATGTGGATTACCACGATCCCTTTATACCTGAACTGCCTGATATGCGCATGTACGATATCAAAAAGAAAAGCGTGGATTTGACGCCTGTTAATCTGGCAAAATATGACTGTGTGCTTATCTCTACGGATCATTCTACTTATGACTGGGATTTTGTTGTGAAACACGCTAAGCTTGTAGTTGATACGCGCAACGCTACACAAAACGTTTTGGAGAACCGTAATAAAATCGTCAAAGCGTAATAGAAATCTTTTTTGATTAAAGGCGGAGCAGTTCCGCCTTTTTTTGTTTTATGCAAATGTGATACTTGTTGGATCGTAAATCCCGCTTTTGCGGGGATACTGGATACTGGATGCAAAATGGAAGATGCTGGTTGGAAATCCTGCCCTTGCGGGAATACCGATTACCGGTTACTGATTACCGATTACTGGATGCGGGGATGATCAAGTTTCTTTATCCAGTATCTATTTTAATAATACATTGAAATTTCATACAATGAAATAAGAGGTTTAAGAAAATGGGAAAAGACGTAAAAGTTAATATCCCCGATCATTTATTTGGTCAGCTAAAAAGTTATTTGGAAAAAACCGCTTTTAATTCCGTAGATGATTTTGTGACCTTTGTGCTTCAAGATTATTTAGATCAAAATGATCCGCAGGAAAATAAAAATTTATCACAAGACGAAACTGAAGAAATTACAAAGCGTCTGGAAAATTTAGGATACCTATAAAATGCTCGTTGATTTACACCTTCACACCAATTTTTCCGACGGAGCTCTTTCACCGCAGGAATTAATTGATTACGTTAAAAAATTGAATGTTGGCGTGATTGCCGTTACGGATCACGATGAGGTCGGCGCCAATTTACCCGCCCGGAGTTATGGCGAAAAGCAGGGGATTGAAGTTATTGCGGGAGTGGAATTAAGCATTGAATATCAACTTAAGGGAAGAGGGCATTTACATCTAGTAGGATTGTTTATTGATCCCTTAAATCAGGAATTATGCCGGACGCTTGACCTGTTAAAAAAAGCCCGAGTCAGCCGCGCCCGGGAAATCATTGAAAAATTAAGCGCCTTAGGTCTGCCTGTGAGTTATAGCGAATTAGAAAAAATTGTAGGCAAAGGAAGCGCAGGACGTCCTCATGCAGCGGCTTTACTTGTCCGAAAGGGGATAGTGTCGTCATTTCATGAGGCTTTTAAGGAATATCTCAGTAAGGGCTGCCCGGCTTATGTCGCCAAACGCAAGTTGAAAATTGAACCCGCTGTCGAATTAATCCATCAGGCAGGAGGATTAGCAATCTTAGCCCATCCTATCAGCCTCGGCTTTAGCGCTTACAAAAGAACAGGCGCTGAAATATTGAAATTGAAAAAATTAGGTTTAGACGGCATTGAAGCATATTATTGCTCACATGACCGTTACTTTACTAACTGGCTGCTTGAATTTGCCAAAAAAAATGATCTGGCTGTTTCGGGAGGATCGGATTTCCATGGCGCAGCCAAACCGGATATACAACCCGGCGTCGGACGGGGTAATTTACATGTGCCCGTTAAAATTATTGATGAGCTTAAAAAACGTGTAAGTAAAAATATCCCCAAGTAAACAAATTCACCCTGTTAAATAAAAATTAATACGATTGGAAAATGCGCAAACATATTATTTAACGGGGTAAATTAATACTGGTCTTGAAAATGACAAATTTCAAATCATAAATAACAAATAAATAACAATGTTCAAACTTCAAATTACAAAAATAAAAAGGATGATGTAAGATGTTTGGGTCATTGAGATTTGTAAATTGAGATTTATTTGTATTTTGGTTTTTGTGTTTTGTGATTTTAGGCTGATAATTTATCATTACGTTTCCCGACAATCGGGACTATACGATAACACAAGAAATATTATGACAAAAAAAACATTCATAATCGGATTAGATTGTGCCGAACCGGGTTTGGTGTTTGATAAATATAAAGATAAACTGCCCAATATCGCTTCCTTAATTGATAAAGGTTTTAGCGCTCCCATGCGCAGTACAGACCCGCCAATTACTGTTCCCGCCTGGAGCGCTATGATGAGCGGTAAAAGTCCCGGCGCTCTCGGCTTATACGGATTTCGAAATCGTCAAAACTATAATTATAATCAATTGGCTTTGGCTGATTCCGGGCAAATGAAAGAACCTCGTCTATGGGATTTAATGACTAAAGCAGGGAAAACATCAATCGTTATCGGCGTCCCGCAAACCTATCCGGTTAAGCCGTTAAAAGGATATATGGTATCCGGGATTATGACCCCCTCTATGGAAAAAGAATTTACTTTTCCGAAATGGTTAAAGGATGATTTAATGCGCATCGCGCCGGATTATATGATAGACGCCGATGATTTTCGCACTGAAAATAAAGAAAGGCTGCTTAAGGATATTTACAATATGACCCGGGCGCGCTTTAAATTTATACGCTATATGCTGGAAACGCGCCGCTGGGATTTTTTTATGTTTGTGGAAATCGGGCTTGACCGCATCCAGCATGCCTTCTGGCATTATCAGGCGGTCGATAGCCGGGATTATGTAAAAGGGAACCGCTACGAAAAGGCGGTATTAAAGTATTATCAATATTTAGATTTCGAAATCGGCACGTTGCTGAAACGACTTGATAATACTACAGATGTGATTATTGTTTCGGATCATGGCGCTAAAACTATGATGGGCGGCGTTTGCTTTAATGAATGGTTGATTAAAGAAGGATATTTAGTCCTAAAGGCACAGCCCCGGCAGTCAGTTAAATTAAGTTCAAAAATGGTTGATTGGAATAAAACGAGAGCCTGGGCAGAAGGGGGCTACTATGGGCGCTGTTTTATCAATGTTAAAGGACGGGAACCGAAGGGAATTGTTCCGGCTAAAGAATATGATGCGCTGCGCGATGAATTAAAATCAAAAATCGAAAGCATGAAGGATGAATCAGGCGCTGATATTGGCAACCAGGTATTTAAGCCGCAGGAACTATACCGGCGGATAAATGGAATACCGCCTGATTTGCTGGTTTATTTTAGCGGTTTAAGCCGGCGTTCGATTGGAAATGTAGGGATGAATACTATTTTTACTTTTAAAAGCGGTATCGGTCCCGATGGAGCTAATCATGCCCGTAACGGCGTGTTTATTATTAAAGGGGAAAATATCAAACCAGAAAAGAAGGAATTGATCAATATTCTCGATGTTGTTCCAACAGTTTTAAAAAGGATGGGAATGTCTGTGCCGGAGGATGTGGGAGGTGGGGTGATTGATTTAGTCTTTGGTTGAAGATGTGTAGCACAGTAACCACCCCTAAATCCCCTCCTTAGTAAGGATGGGACTTAAGAGAGAGTGGGCGCTTAGAGGCAAAATCGATCCTGATAAATAAATCGGGATTGTCGATATTTTAAGTAGGAAGTAGGAAGTAGGAAGTAGGAAGTAGGAATTGGGAATTGGGAAGCAGCCCCGTCACACTCCACAGGAGTTCCCGTGGAACGGGGTGGTACTATGTTTTTATACCCACACAAAACAATATAGAACAGGGATTTTTTTAGGCGTTGATTTATGAAACGTATTTTTATTTTAGCCTTAGACGGTACGCCGTTTACTTTTTTAAAAAAGGCGGTTGATCGGGGACTTATGCCCAATTTTGCCGCGTTGGTTAAACAATCCGATTTCCGGCAAATGGATTCGGTTCTGCCGCCGGTTTCCTCGGCTGCCTGGGCTTCTTTTATGACTGGAAAATTTCCCAGCAGACACGGTATATTTGGTTTCGTCGACCGTACGCCCGAAACTTTGGAATGGTTCGTCCCCTTATCCAATCATTTGCAGGGTCAAACGCTTTGGGAATACCTGTCTCAGCATGGCAAAAGGGTTTTTGTAATGAATGTTCCTTTAACTTATCCGCCGCGTAAAGTAAATGGTATTTCTATTTGCGGGTTTTTAGGAAGCGATATTTTAAAAGGGACGTATCCGCCGGAAATCGGTAAAATTCTAAAAGCAAGAGGCTATCAAATTGACGTTGATACTGAAGCGGCTAAACGGGATTTAATATCCTTTATCAGGCAATTGCATTCAGTGTTGGATAAGCGAATCGAAACTATGCGGCATTTTTGGCGGCAGGAAAAATGGGATTTCTTTATGACTCACATAATGGAAACCGACCGCTTACACCATTTTCTATGGGAATACATGGAAAATAATCATCCGGAATACGCCCCGCTGTTTTTTGATTTTTACCAAAAGATCGACTGCATGATTGCTGAAATTATCCAAACAATACCTGATGATATGGAATTGCTGCTGCTTTCCGATCATGGCTTTACTACTTTAAAAAAGGAAGTCTGCATTAATCGCTGGCTGTGGGAAAAGGGTTTACTGCGTTTTACTAAATCCAATCCTCAAACCCTTGCCGATATGCATCCGGAAAGTTCAGCCTACAGTCTTTATCCGGGCAGGATTTACATCAATTTACAGGGGAGAGAAAAAAACGGCGTTGTTAAACCGGGTGTGGATTATGAGCAAACCCGCCAAAGAATAAAGCAAATTCTTTTTGAATTACGCGATCCTGAAAACAGGCAGCCTGTTGTAAAAGATGTTCTGTTCAGCGAACAGTTAAGCGGACAAAGCAAACAAAAAAGGCAAATTTTTTCAGCGGGCAATGTAAATGGAATAAATTTAAGCGGGAATAGTAAAAGATTAAATTCCACTCCCGACATGATAGCGCTTGGTCATTATGGGTACGATTTAAAAGGTAATTTATGGCGTGAAAATTTATTTGAAAAAACCGTGTTTAACGGAACACATACTTTTGACGATGCTTTTATTTTAATGCGCAACAAATTGCTGCCGGACAAACGCCTGTCAATCGCCCATATAGCTTCAATTATATTAAGCGCGCTTGAAGTTCCGATTCCGGATGATATGGAAACTGTTTGTTAATTCTTTAGTCCGCCTCAGGCGGACGAAATGTTTGTAGACAAAAATACTCCCAAAAAGTGGGAAGCCCCATCGGGGCGGTATGAAATTTGGAGTTGACGCCTGCCCCCGCCTGCCGGCGGGCACGGCGCGAGAAGTAAGAAGTAAGAAGTAAGAAGTAAGAAGTAAGAAGTAAGAAGTAGGAATTGGGAAGTAAGAAGTTATAAGTAGGAAGTAGGAATTAGGAATTGGGAAGATATTTGATTTAATACAATAATATATTAAATTTTTATCTCAACAAAAGAAGCGTGTTCCTAAGGGACAGGGATGGATGCTCCCGCCGCTTTTTCTTACCCATCCCTAACCCTTCCCTAATACAATAGGGAAGGGGAAAGATTTGATCCAAAAGTCCCGAAAATTCGGGATTAGAGGGGTAAGTTAAAGTGACCTTTCAAAATAGTAGCCACAAAGGCTCTAAGTATTTAAAAATTAATTATTTCTTAGTGTCTTTGTGTCTTCGTG
>JAUXGF010000189.1 GCA_030622395.1 Calditrichaceae bacterium | reverse complement strand
TTTATTACATTTATGAGTTCTAATTATTTAGAGCATTTAGATAATTTAAATACAAATCGCTTCTCGTATAGATAGATTACTAAAAAACAAATCGACAGGAATGGGAGCTGCAAAATGGGCTTATCTTTTTTAAACTTTCTTTCATCTGATATTGGAATTGACCTTGGCACTGCAAATACAGTGATTTATGTAAAAGGCAAAGGAATTGTCGTTAACGAACCATCTATCATAGCCTTAGAAGAAAACAGCGACAAAGTTGTAGCTGTAGGCAATGACGCCAAGCAGATGCTTGGTCGTACACATCATGATATAATCACCATACGTCCTTTAAAAGACGGGGTAATAGCAGACTTTGAAGCTACTGAAATTATGATCCGCGAGTTTATAAAAAAGGCAAATATAAACCGCATGATGATCGGTAAAATAATTATATGCGTTCCATCGGGAATCACCGAAGTTGAGAAACGCGCTGTGCGTGATTCTGCAGAACGCGCAGGCGCTCGTGAAAGCGATCTTGTCGCCGAAGCAATGGCTTCAGCCATCGGCGTGGGTTTGGAAATCAGCGAACCGATAGGAAATATGATTGTCGACGTTGGCGGCGGAACATCGGAAATTGCGATTATTTCCTTAAATGGCATTGTAAATCATACATCCATTCGTGTAGGCGGCGATGAAATGAACGAGGCGCTTATTCAATATTTTAAAAAGAATTTTAACTTATTGATTGGTGAAAAATCCGCAGAAGATATTAAGTGTAATATTGGATCGGCCGCTCCGCTCGAAGAAGAAATTAATACCGAGGTTAAAGGACGAGACTTGATCGATGGTATCCCGAAAACAGTGGAAATAAGCTCAGCACAAATTCGGGAGGCGCTTAACGACCCAGTTATGACAATCATTGACGCCATAAAACTTTCACTTGAACGAACTCCACCGGAACTTGCCTCGGATATTTTAGACCGCGGTATCATCTTAACAGGCGGCGGCGCGCTTTTAAAGAACTTCGATGTACGCATCCGCGAAGAAACTTCTATGGCTATTCATGTCGCTGAAAATCCTTTGACCTGTGTGGCCAGAGGCTGCGGCAATATTCTTGATGAACCTGAACGCTATGAGAAAGTCATCCTTAAACAACGGCGAAATGTTTGAAGAATTGGAGTATTGGAGTGATGGAGTGTTGGAGTAGTGAGAAGAATGGGATTATGGAATATCTGAGTTAGCGATAGAACCCAACCATTAAACCATTCAGCCATTTAACTATCTAACCATCCAATTATCCATTTCATTAAAAAATTATTTAATATCGGATTAATTTTCAAAAATATCCGGGACAAAAGTGGTCAGTATATATTAATTAACACCTAAAAATTATAAAAACATAGTGAATAGTTTAACTCAATATTTTTCTCGATTCCGTGAATCAATAATTTTATCAATATATATTATCCTCTCTTTTTTGATGATGATTTCGAGCGACGGCAGGATTATTGAAGGCTTACGCTCTACCAGTCTTTTTACTATCGGTTCTATCCAGGGAACAATGGATTCCATAGAATCATATTTTTATTTGCATAAATTCAACCGCCAATTACGGACGGAAAATACACGGTTGGCTTATGAGAATTTTCAGTTACAAGACGCGCTGCTGGAAAATATCCGTCTGCGTAAGCAATTGCAGTACAAATATGAAGTCAAGTACGATTTGATTCCAGCAAAAGTTATAGGGTTTAGCCCGCATGATTTTGTAACAGGCTTACTACTTTCTACTAAAGATATCCAAAAAGTACGGGAAGACGCCGCTGTAATGACAGCCGAAGGTCTTGTCGGGAAAATTGTGAAAATGAGTAGCAAATACGCTATTTGCCAAAACTTATTGGATCCTAACAGCCGTGTCAGCGTAAGGGTGCAGCGCAACCGTGAATTAGGTTTGATATCCTGGGACGGGGGCAGCTCACTTTTACTTGGTCATATACCCAACACTATATCTATTCTAAAAGGCGATGTTCTTTTTACCTCCGGTTACAGTCAAATCTATCCGCCAAATATTAAAGTCGGTATAGTTACCGGTATTCAAATAAATGAGGATCAATTATTTCAAACCATTACAGTTAAACCCTCGGTCAATTTTAACCGGTTAGAAGAAGTATTTATATTACAGGCGAAACAAATCAATGAATCAGGAAATTAAGTATCTCATATTTATTTTAATAGTATTCGGAATCAGCGCTGTTATTATTCAAAGCGTTTTTGTTCCTTTTATTGAAATTAATGTTTGGAGACCGGACATGGTTCTGGTTGTCGTACTGTTAATCGGAAAGCGTTTTGGCGCTGTTAGCGGAAGTACGAGCGGTTTTTTGTTAGGCATCTTACAAGATTCATTAACCGCCATGCCTATCGGTATTACAGCTTTACCTAAAGCAATAGCCGGTTATGCCGCAGGTAAAACTAAATCTCTGCACTTAGAAGGCGCAATGTATTATGTTTGGTTTGTAGTTTTTATCTTTTTACATGAAATTATTTTTTATGCATTTTTTCAATATAAAACCGACGTCTCTTATGCTTATCTGCTGTACAGCCGCGTTTTCCCAAATACAATTTATACAACCATCATGTTATTTATTGTAAATCTATTTACAAATAAATATTTTGTAGAATAAATAATGAATAAAATAGATAAAACCGTCTTATATAATAGAAGCCTAATATTTTCTGGTTTTATTTTTCTAATATATGTTTTTCTTATTTATGGATTTGTACGCCTGCAAGTAACAAACAAAGAAATTTACCTGCAAAAATCAATCAATAATAGTATCCGTAAAATTCAGCTTTACCCGGGAAGAGGATTAATTCGTGATCAAGACGGCGACATTCTTGTAGATAACCGTCCTTCCTTTTCTATAGCGGTTATACCAAAAGTTGCAAGTAATAAAAGCGTTAAATTCCTCTGTAAATTAATTAACTTAGATGAAAAAGAAGTTAAGGATAAAATCCGTAAATTATACGGATTTCGACCTGTCATAATTGCCAGAGATATCAATTACAAACAAGTAATCGCCATTGAAGAAAACCGCTTAAAACATCCCGGTGTAATCTCTATTGTAGAACCAAAACGTTACTATCCGGAAGGAATAATGTCTCCTCATATATTCGGCGCGACCGGCGAGGTGAGCAAAGCCGAACAAATAATGAATACCGTTTATGAGCAAGGCGATATTATTGGCAAAACAGGGTTGGAAAAAAAATATGACTTGGATCTGCGTGGATCAAAAGGCATACATTATCTTCGAGTTGACGCCTCCGGCAGAGAACTGGGAACGTATGATATCAATCGCGACGTCTCTCCAATTCACGGCAGTGATTTGCATTTATATTTAGACTATGAAACACAACAATTTGCCGAATCTTTAATGGTAGGCCAACGCGGCGCCTTAGTGGCAATCGATGTACGCAACGGCGGAATTATATCCTTGGTCAGTAAACCCGATTTTGATCCCCGTATATTAACCGGAAGAATATATCCCGCCATCTGGAACAAACTGCAAACAGATGAAAGCCATCCATTATACAGCCGGGCTATTCAAAGCGTTTACCCGCCAGGTTCTACATATAAAATAGTCGCCGCAGCGGCAGCCTTGCAAGAAAAAATCATTACCCCAAGATGGAAAGAGTATTGCCCCGGATATTTTAGGTTAGGACGAAAAACAATTAAATGCTGGAAAGTAAAAGGTCATGGTTTAATTGATTTAAATGAAGCTATAAAAGGATCGTGTAATGTTTACTTCTTAAAAATTGGTTTAAAGATCGGAATTGATATCTGGACAAAATACAGTCGAATGTTCGGTTTTGGAGCGCGCACCGGAATAGACCTGCCCAACGAAAGCAAGGGACTTGTGCCGTCAACAGAATATTTTAATAAAAGATATCCTAAGGGCTGGACAAGGGGCAATCTGGCAAATCTGGCAATCGGTCAGGGAGAACTTTTAGTTACTCCTTTACAATTAGCTCAATTTGCAATGATTTTAGCAAATAAAGGCGTTTATCATACGCCCCATCTGGTAGATCATATCTATAATTATTCAACACATTCTACAACCAAATTCCCGGTTGATACAAAATATATAACAGGCATATCCGACGATGTTTATTATGTTGTCAGAGAAGGTATGAGAGCGGTTGTTAACGGAGGCACCGGCTGGTTGGGCAAAGTGCCGGGGATTGAAATGGCGGGGAAAACAGGTTCCGCTCAAAATCCACATGGCGACACACATGCCTGGTTTATGGCGTTCGCTCCCTATGATTTTCCTGAAGTAGCTATAGCGGTAGTCGTCGAAAATGCCGGCGCCGGTGGAGGAGTTGCCGCGCCGATTGCGCGTAAATTTTTAGAAAAATATTTTTACAACCGGTTAATTCCGCGCGCTGTTGCAAAAAAGGATACTACAGATCAAATAAATGCAGATTCCCTGACTATACCGTTTGATTTTAACGAGATCCAACCAATACAACTTTTTAATGCGGGAGAAAACGAGGATCAATGAGAAAAAGCCTGATAACAAAATTGGATTTTCCATTATTGCTTTTAATAGCCATACTTTTGGCCGTCGGCTTAACAGCCGTTTACAGCGCTACTAACGTCCCGGGGCTGCAAAACAATGAGTATTTTCCCAAGCAGCTTACATTTACTATTATTGGATTAATCATAATGCTGGCAATTGCTTTTTTGCCCTTCAAAGTACTCCAACGATCGGCTTATACTTTATATGGTTTTTCCATTTTTCTTTTAATTTTAGTTTTTTTTATCGGCGTAAAAGGTTTTGGCGCCGAACGCTGGCTGTCATTTGGCCCGATAAAAATCCAACCCTCTGAATTTGCAAAATTAGCCGCTATATTAGCAGCCGCTAAATATTTATCTAAGCAGGGAGTGGATATTAATAATTTTCGCCATATAATAAGCGTCTCCGCCATAATCATAATACCATTTATTTTAGTGGTCCGTCAACCGGACCTCGGCACTTCGCTTGTTTTTTTAGCTATATTTATTCCTCTCATGTTTTGGGCGGGCTTGAGCTGGTTTACTCTTTTTGTTATAATAGCTCCAATGTTTACCTGTATTCTCTCTTTTAATTTTTACGCCTTTCTATTTTGGATGTTAATAGTTTCCATTGTTTTAATTTTATCACATCGTAAAGTATACTTTCTAATAACAATATTTCTTATACATATATTAGTAGGCTTATTAACCCCCCAAATGTGGGATCAATTAAGACCGTATCAACAAAAACGAATTATGACATTCGCTGATCCAGAGGCTGATCCAAAGGGAACCGGTTATCAAATTATTCAAAGCCGGGTGGCTATAGGCTCTGGCGGTATTTGGGGTAAAGGATTTTTACAAGGCACACAAACACAATTAAAATTCTTGCCTGCCCAGCATACGGATTTTATATTTTCAGTTATAGGAGAGGAGTGGGGACTGGTAGGGGTTCTTTTTATACTGTCAATATTTTTAGCTCTTCTTCTATATCTAATTTATTTAGCCAGGATTGTACGTTCCTCTTTCTCCAGTATATCGATTATTGGCATAACAACTATATTGTTGTTTCATGTTTTTATTAATATTGGAATGACCGTTGGATTAGCGCCGGTTACGGGCATTCCTTTACCATTTATCAGTTATGGCGGATCATTTTTAATTTCTATTCTTATTATGATGGGATTTATTATTAATTTTTCCATAAATCGTTACGAGTATTAACTTTTGAATTACTTTAAAATTAATAATTTAATTGACATATTTAACAGACGTTAATAAATTGACTATATTTCTACTTTATATGGAGGTATTATGAATATAAAAGCAACATTACTGGTTTTAACTCTTCTTAGCTTTACCTTTTTCATGTTAGACAATTGCGCCGGCACAAAAGGTGAAGGCGATGATTCAATTAGTGAAGAAGAAAAGGCGCAGCAACAAAACCTTGATGATATTGAATCCTTATTAGGAATTTCAAGCGGCGAACCGGCTAAGCAGCCCCCTCCACCTAAAAAAGTAGAAAAAAAGGATGTGAAAAAAAGGGATAGCGATGAGGAAGAACTAAAATTATTGGAAACTGACGAACTCACATCTCAACAA
>JAUXGF010000464.1 GCA_030622395.1 Calditrichaceae bacterium | reverse complement strand
TGCCTGTTTTTAATCCCGCCATGCGCGCCAGGGTTATGCCCATACCATCCTGCACATTAAACATTTTTATCTCATCGCCGGATGAAGTATAAATGATCCCGCCGTCAGTCAGTACGCCGTCGACGTCCATCAGTATCATTTTAATTTTTAATAGTTTTGATTTCATAACTCTGTCCAATACCAAATGGTT
The DNA here is from genome assembly GCA_030622395.1 of Calditrichaceae bacterium. Taxonomy (GTDB): domain Bacteria; phylum Calditrichota; class Calditrichia; order Calditrichales; family Calditrichaceae; genus JAUXGF01. The sequence goes on along the minus strand of JAUXGF010000464.1, from coordinate 2,554 downwards.
ATGATAAGATTTTATAGCCACTAAGACACTAAGGCGCTAAGGCGCTAAGAAAAAATAATTCTTTTCAAAACCTTAGTAGTACATTATATCCGAATAATGAACAATAAATGATACCTGCGCGTTTTTATTACCCATCCCTGCTTGCATCCCGATACTTCGGGGTAACCCTTCCCTAATTTAATAGGGAAGGGAAAACTGCATCTCACCTAACCTTATATGTCTTAATTAATTATATAAAACACACAGATTTTCACCCCTTCCCTTTTGTATAAGAGAAGGGGCAGGGGATGGGTAAAAAAAATACTCCCATATTACATTTATCTTACACTCTTCAAGATAACAATTATCCAATAGATCATTTTTACTTTTTTCATCTAACTTTTGACACTACCGTCTTTGCCCATCCCGATTAATCGGGGCGGTGGCTTGGCGGCTGAATTATCAGCTTTTTTTTATCAATACGATCCGTAACAAATTTAAAAACTAACAAAAGCAAAAACGCCGCAATTCCAACAAAGCTGAAAAAATACCAGATATAATGAGCGTGATCATAAGCAGAGAACATCTGCTGCTGTGTTAATGTATTAGGGTTCGGGCAATATTTATCCAGCAGATAGCCGCTGGAAGCAAAGCCAAACAGCCATGCAAAAAAAGTTGTTAGATGCGAATATCCCATATACAATCCTTCTTCGCCTTTGGGCGCCTGCTTGGAAGCGTATTCAAGAAAACGGGGCGAGAGGAAACTTTCGGCGACACCCTGTAAAGCAATGCCTACAATTAAAGCTACGGTAATAGGATGCAATGAAAATACTCCAAAAAAATCAACCGACAGTCCTGTTATGGATTGCAAAACCGGACTCATGGCAATAGAGAGCGCCGACATAGGAATAATCAACAATCCTATACCGATTGAACTTATCGGTCTTATCTTGCGAACCAGGTGGGTAATCGGCACAACCAAAAGCACAACCACAAAAGGATTAACATTAGCCAACCATTCCGGAGCCGCGGATTCCCCAACCAGACGCAGAGTATATTTAGGCATGGTAGCGTATAACTGTCCCTGTATGGCCCAGAAACCGGCGACTATCAGGATCAAAGCCATAAAACGTATATTCTTAACTACTGTCAACAATCCGCGCAGCGATTCTTTAAAGCTTTTGCCTTTACCGGCGGTATCAATATCGCGGTAATAAATAATAACGATTATCATAGCCGCTAAAGCCATTAAAGCGGCATAGAAGTTAATATATTCCAAGCCTAACTCAGTACGCAGCGGCTTGGCAATTGTTTTACCGGAAAAAGCGCCGATATTGACCATCATGTAAAAAATTGAAAAAGCGCGGGCGCGGTGTTTCTCATCCGAGGCTTTAGCCACTGTGCCGGAAATTATCGGTTTAACAAACGATCCGCCGATCATTATGATAAACAATGATAAAATAGCCGCCGGTTTAGTCGGCACAGCGCCGAGGAAAAAATACCCCACCGATAGTAAGGCAAAAGCTAAGATCAGCGACTGGCGGAAGCCCATTTTATCAGCCAGCGTTCCGGTAAATGTCGGGGCTAAATATAAAAACGAGGCAAAAAAAGCTGTTACCCACCCTGTTTCAATATCCGTAAAACCGACTTCCCTGGTTAAAAACAAAGTCAATGCGATGAACATGCCGTAATATGCAGCCCGTTCAAAAAGCTCAATAACATTCGCCGTCCAAAATGTACGGGGAAATTTCCAGTTTAGTTCAGAAGAAGACATAAATTAAATACCTTTCGATTTTTAGCTGTTAGCTGATTGTCAATTGGGAATTAGGAATTAGGAATTTGGAATTTGGAATTCAATATCTAAGTAATTACCAATTCCAATTTCCTAATTGATACTAAAATTTGATTCTAAATTTCATACCGCCCGGGCGCAGCCTCCCTGTGGGACGGGGCTATTTCCAAATTACTACTTCTTAGTCATCCGGTTCCCGCAAGACCTCGCCGACAACCACATTGGATATAGTGCCCGTTTCTTTATAAATATCAAAAGAAAAGTCATGACCTCCGTTATTCGATAAGGGCCAAATTGATATAGAATAACTGTCATTGTTATCTTTAATCACAACCTTGCTGTTTTCGGATATTTTTGCCAGTCCGGCGCTTAAATTACCATAAACGTTAAAACTACCTTTTTTCCTCAAAACGCTGTCAACATAACTAATTGCATAATCCCGTTTGCTTTGTTTCCCTATGAAAACAATTTTCTCTTCAATATATTTTTCCATTTTGATTTCTTTTTGAGTACAAGTAATTTCAGCGATAAGGCAGCTAAAAAAAAAACAATAATACCGCTGCTCTATATTGAAACACTATTTCCCATCCTTGATAAAATATATTTACAACTTTTTAAATTAATGCAAAACTTTAAATTATTCAATAAAATACTAAAATGAACTGGGATACTTCAGATAGTTCGGCTGGAAAGGTATTATATCCCAACCGGAACGCTTAATTCTGATACGAGGGAAGAAATAGGAAGTAGCGGCTCAGTTGCAAATTTAGGGGGGCAACTTTA
>JAUXGF010000361.1 GCA_030622395.1 Calditrichaceae bacterium | reverse complement strand
TTCTTCGGATATATTTGGCGCTCGTGAAACTAAAAAATGAACATGTTCAGGATTTGCATATATTGCATAGAGTTTGCAATTATAGTTATTTATGACGCCGGTAATAAATTTTTCAATCCGTTCACGATATTTCTTTGTTATAATTGGCAACCTGTGTAGCGTTGAAAATACAAAATGTGTGTACAAATTTTTATATTCAATCTTCATTTTTTATAAGTTTAATTATAAATGTCCCATATAGTTTAATTAAATACCCCCCCCCCTAAATTTGCAACCGAGCCGGGGTTAGGGGTGGGTCTTAATATTTCACCCCTTCACTGAGGTTCTACTATTTCTTGTAAAAATTTCTTTATTGATAAAACTTTAAATTGTATATTATTAACTTATTAATGATTTTATTTAACCCGCAGATCATAAAATAAATTTTAATTAATAATATTGTTTTAAGGAGAGGTACAAGTTTATGAATGAAACAAGTCAAACCGGAATGGAAGAAAAGAAGAGCTTCGGACAACTTCTAAGCGGAACAGTAAAGGAATTGATCGATCCCTTTATTGCGTTAGCTAAAGCTCCCCGCGCCTTGTGGGGTATTAATCTTTCTTATGTGCTCGAAGGTTTAACTTACTTCGGCGTGTTGGGACTTTTAGCCATTTATTATAATAGTTATATAGGCTTAGATGATATTGACGCCGGCAGGATGGTTGGTTTCCTTACGGCGGGCATCACTTTAAGTATGCTGTTTTTAGGTGGAACCGTCGATTGGATCGGAGTAAGGAAATCTTTGCTTATAGCTCTGTCATTTATGTTGGTCGGGAGGGTTTTATTAACTATTGCTCCACAATTTGGTCAAAGCGGTTTATGGCAATCCGCCCATTTAATTACAATAGGCGGCATGTTCGGCGTTATATTAGGTTATGGTATTTATCAACCTGCTTGTTATACTGCTATAAAGAAATTTACTACAGCGAAAACAGCGGCAATGGGTTATGCAATGTTATACGCTCTTATGAATCTTGGCGGATTTTTACCGGGCCTCATATCGCCGCCGGTTAGAAAGAGTTATGGGATTTTAGGCGTCTATTGGGTTTTCGTTGCGCTTACGGTTTTAGGGATTATCGTTGTTGCTGTAATCCTGTCTAAAAAAACTGTTAAGTTAGCTATTGCCAATGCCAGTGAAGAAACGCAGGAAAAAATAAAAGAGGAAGAAAACGCTGAAGAAGAGATGTCAACAAAAGAAAAAATTAAATATTATATTAAACATTTTCCTATTACTGATGGGAAATTTATGTTTTTTATTTTCATTTTAATACCCGTTCAAACTCTTTTTGCTCACAATTGGCTTACGCTGCCCCAGTATTTCAGCAGGGCGTTTACAGGAGTTATAGGCGAAAACTTCGAGTTTTTTGTTAATTTTAACCCCCTGCTTATTTTTATTTTAGCCCCTATGGTTACGGCGCTTACATTTAAACGCGATACTTATAAAATGATGATAATCGGTACTTTTGTTATGGCAGCCCCTACTTTTATTTTAACAATCGGACCTAATATTTATGCTGTATTTGGATATTTAATAATAATGACTATTGGCGAAGCAATGTGGCAGCCCCGTTTCCTGCAGTGGATTGCAGAAATCGCGCCTAAAAATATGACCGGGATTTATATGGGCATAGGACAGTTCCCCTGGTTTATGACTAAAGTAATTACCAGTCTTTATTCCGGTTGGTTTTTGATGAGATATTGCCCGATGGACACAGCCCCCGAACAAATGAATACGGAAACTATGTGGTTTATCTATGGTCTGATTGCCATCTCAACCCCTGTCTTTTTATTACTCGCTAAGGGCTGGATGGGGAAAAGTATGGAAAAGGCGTAGGTTCTTTAATCCGGATTTTAGATTGATCGTCTTTCAGATTTAAAAAATTATAAATTCCCCTGGATTTTTTCACCTATAAGCAGTGAAGTAATCCAGGGGAAATATTTTTATAACAATTCTTAAAAGACCTCAAAGGTTTTCCCAAACCTTTGAGGTCTTTCTTCATTACTCCATCACTCCATTAATCCAATTCTTCACAGTATTACTTGCCTAACTCCGCCATACGCTTTGGACGCCGTGCAAAGAAATAAATTATTGCCCCAATAAGCTGGGCAAAAACAATAATGATAATCCAGACAATTTTATCATTACCTTCGCTGGGTTCGTTTAAAGCGCAGTCAACAAGCATCCATATCCAGAAAATTATACACAGGACGCCGATCACCACAGCCGTCAGTATAAATACTAATTCAGTAGAACCAAGACCAAACATTGTTATCCTCCTTTTTTTATTTAAATACAGGTAACGTGTAGAATTATTCAATATTACTTAAACACCCCTTTAGCCCCCAGTTGGAAGTGGATTGTCCAAGTGACAAAGCGATGCATCCGCTACCTTTTATCTAATCATTAAAAGAGTTGATTTAAGTTTATCTATAAATTCTTCATTTAAACTGTAATCCGAAAAGAAAACCACACCCTCGGCTCCTGTTTCCCGCGCAATTTTTACTTCCTGTACAACGCCATCCGGGGTATTTTTATTGTGAGAAGATTTGCAGGCGATACCGGGATACACAAGACATTTTCCATCCGCAGCATCTACCGCTTGTTTTACATACCGCCTGAAAACTTTCGTATCGTTTGTGTACAGCATCGGACAAATAAAATCAACAAGCCCTTCTTTCGCCCAAGTCTGCCAATCCTGCCCTATTAAAACTTTTGCCGTCTCATGGTCAGGGAAGACGTCCACGCCTAACGCCACATTTTTTCCAGAATTATTGATTACATCTTTTACTTCTCTGACAAGCGATGTTACATGCTTTGCATTCCATTTAATCCACTCGCACCAGACCATGCTTCCGCAGTCATGCTTTATCTCAATGGGAGAATAACCATATTCCTTTTTAAAAGCTTCGCAGGCAGCCTTATCGTAACTGAATCTCTGATTGACAGGAAAGCGGATATAATCTAAATGAATGCCGTCAATATCGTACTTCAGCGCCTCAGTGACTTTTCTTGTAAAATATTTTCTGACGTCCGCATCTCCTATGTTCAAATGTGGATACATTTCTCCCTTCATGCCCCTGATCAGCCATTGCGGATTTTCTTTGATTTCTCCTTCCAATTTAATCCTATTGCCGGGGCAGAAGATTGAATGTACTTTCATTTCCCTTTTGTGGGCTTCATTAATCAGCGCATTCAGGAAATCCCAGCCTTTTTTATGCTGATCCATCATGCTGCTGAAACAGAAAAGGTTGTTGATGCCAATTGCGGTATAACTATCTAACATATTCTTAATTTCAGATATTGCTTTTTCTTTTTCCTGATTGAAATATGAAGAGTGTATCCATACAGCCCTGCACTCTTTTTGCGGGTTATTTTGTGAAAATAAATTTGTTGTTAATCCCTGCCCAAAAACCAAAAGCATAACAAATAAAAAGAGCAATATAAATCTTGATACTTTAAACATATTTGCCTCCTGTGATTAATTAGTGCCTGAACGAAAACTAGCCAAAACTGTTATTTTCCCATAGAGACGGCTGTCCCACGGGGACTCCTGCGGAGTGGCGCGATCCCGATTTACAGGCTGTTGCAGAACACCCAAAATGTCATTTCGCCGCGCCTGCCGGCGGGCAGGAACGGAGTGAGAAATCTTACAACCCCTGGATTATTGAAGTTACAGATTTCTCCCTTCGCTCGAAATGACAAAAAAGTGCATTTTTCGTTCAGAGGCTATCTAAAAATATAAGACAGCGCTATTGTCCATTCTGACTTTTCTGGATTCAGAACTCCTTACCCCTCGCAAACTGAATGTGCGGTAGTTTTGAAGATGAGACGCAGGTTTGTGCCGGGGAAAATGGTTT
>JAUXGF010000126.1 GCA_030622395.1 Calditrichaceae bacterium | reverse complement strand
TAAAATAATAATCATTCATTATTAAATTAATAGTCTTTTAAATTTTAAATATTTTTAGTCATTACTTTAAAGTTAATAAAATTAATGCAATAGCCTAATGTTATTTTAAATGGCATAATTTGTGATATTCATTTCATATTTAAAATATATAATTTTAGGGAAATACTTTTGGGAAATTTTACCTCGCTGGATATAAGTATAACATTAATATATATAATCGCAGTTTTAGGCGTTGGTTTAATTGCTTCGCGCAGAAGTAAAGAAAACAGCGCCGGTTATTTTTTAGCAGGCAGAAATGTAGGATGGATCGCAATCGGCGCGTCGCTTTTTGCCACAAATATATCCGGCGAGCATTTTATCGGTTTAGCCGGGTCGGGCGCTGCCCGTGGATTAGCTGTCGGGCATTTTGAGTGGATAGCGGCGCTGGTAATTTTGCTGTTAGGCTGGGTTTTTGTTCCTCTTTATTTGAAGTCCGGCGTTTTTACTATGCCGGAATTTTTAGAAAAACGTTACAACACCGCCAGCCGCATGTATCTTACAAGCGTCTCTATTGTCGCCTACATTTTAACGAAAGTTTCTATAACTCTATTTGCAGGAGGTTTATTGCTTAACGCTCTTTTAGGATGGGATATCTATACTTCGGCGGTTGTTATGGTTGTGCTTACAGGTATTTATACTATTATCGGCGGACTTAGCGCAGTGATTTATACAGGAATGATACAAGCTGTATTTCTTATCGGCGGAGCGGTAATATTAACTGTAATGGGACTTAATGAAGTCGGCGGCTTTACGGCTTTGCAGCAAAAATTGCCGGCGGATTATTTTTCTATGTTCAAACCAATGTCCGATCCTGATTTCCCCTGGACGGGAATTGTTTTCGGCGCGCCTATTATCGGAGTATGGTATTGGTGCACGGATCAGTATATTGTACAACGCGTGTTAAGCGCTAAGAATGTATATAATGCGCAAAGCGGAACGATTTTGGCGGGTTTCCTTAAAATTTTGCCTGTATTCTTATTTGTATTTCCCGGCATGATCGCAGCAGCTTTATATCCTGAGATAAAAGGAGATGAAGCCTATCCGGTTATGATAGCCGGTATGCTTATGCCGGTTGGATTTCGCGGCTTGATAATGGCGGGCTTGCTGGCGGCTTTAATGTCTTCATTGGCCGGGGTTTTTAACAGCGCGTCAACGCTTTTTACAATGGATTTTTATAAATATTTTCATCCGAAAGCTTCGGAAAGAAAATTAGTTTTAGTCGGACGATTAGCTACAACCATAATTGTGATTACCGGGATTTTATGGGTGCCTCTTACAAAAATAATCAATTCACATATATATATCTACCTGCAGTCCATTCAGGCATATATCAGCCCCCCTATTACAGCGGTCTTTTTATTCGGGATTTTTAATAAACGTTTAAACGGCAAGGGAGCTATTTGGGCTTTAGCAGTCGGCGGCGTTGTGGGAGCCCTTCGTTTAATCTTCGAATTATTGCATAAGTGTAACTATGTTTCAAATCCCTTAATAAACTGGTTTGTCGGTATTAATTATCTTCATTTTGCCGTTTTCTTATTTATAATATCTACAGTTGTACTGCATTGGGTTAGCTTAAGAAATACGACTGCTGTCAGATCGGATATATCCGGGACGGTGACGTCATTTCCTTATGGCGTTAAAATAGCCGCCGGTTATAATAATCCGAAGAATTCAAAGTGGAATAATTTAAACATTGCTTTTTCAATTGTGCTGATAATGGCTGTATTTACTCTTTGGGGTGCTTTTTTTTAATAGATAACGTAAATTATAATCATCAAAAAAGGAGGGAATTATTTTTATTAGATCTTTTACTGTCTAAGTTTATTTACCAAATTAGTATTAAAGGAGGTTTTTAATGAAGAATTTTTTTATACTTTTATGTACAATTTTTTTAGCGCCGTTTTTAGCGTCCGGACAAGGCGTTATTGAGTCTTTTGATGAAGCACCGGCTGATACCAGTTACTGGCTTTTTGAGATCGCTGATAATTCCGATTCGCTAAAGGGTTATACAAATCATACTTATACCGATAATGCTCAAGTAGGAGACAGCGCATTACAAGTTGACTGGGGCGTCCATAATAGCGAAGGCTACGGCGGCTATGCAAAATTTGAACACTGGTATCCTGATTCTAACGGCACGTTTGATTTTTCTGCCTATGATACCGTGACTATATTTTATTACAATTCATCCCCTTCAACTATTCCCGGCAGAGTACATTTGCGTATTGAATTTTATGATGTAAGTAATTCTCCTAACGGGAATAAGACATACGATGTAGCTGACGTAGAGTTCTATTATTCTTTTCATTATGTATTGGACAGTGAACCGGGTTGGAATCAAATCAAAATGCCTATCATTAATGATCCTAACGCCTGGAACGGCGAAGCTTTTAACAGAACCGGCTGGGTAGGCATCGAAGGTAATAATGTATTGGATAAGGATAAGATTAAAGGTTATGCGTTTGAATTTTCAATCAGCGGCAGCGGCGAAGGAGATAATGCTTCAGGAACTATAATCTTTGATCACATGGCGCTGAGCGGCGCATCGGAAATGTCAATAATCTTTTTTAACGGCAGAGCTGTTCCAAGCAACGTTACAGTTGATCCGGGCTGGGGAGGCGGTTCTTATGAGATTACGGATGAAGAGGCTTATACTCCCGGAACAAACTCCATAAAATGGAATACTCCGCCTGATGATTGGGCTGTTTGGGACGGATTGGTATTTGCGCTTTCCGCTCCTAAAAATTTGGTTTTTAGCTGGTCAATAGATTCCGCTAAATTCAAGATCAAAGCGGACGCCGGATTAGGTCCTCTTAAACTTGTATTTGCCGATCCGGATGAAGACGGCGACGGTCCCGACTTGGAATTTGAAGCCGCTTATACGCTTGAAGAAGCAGCCGTAGGGTATGACGGCACATGGAAAATAGTAGAGATTCCTCTGAGAGATTTTGATAGGTTTGCAGGGGGCTGGAACGGTTCGGAGACGGTGCCCGGCGAAATGGATTCAACAAAGGTTAATAAATTCAAAATACTTATTGCAAGCACAGACGGAGTCGGTAAAATTGTATATCTGGACGATATATGGACGGATAATCCATATATTGATATTATCCCGCCGCCTCCGCCCACAAATGTAAGTGGTATTCCGAATACTTCCGAATATTACAATTTAGTAATCTGGACTGATGTTCCTGACGAAACAGGGGAAACATATACTGTTTACGCCGACACTAAACCGATAACCGATATTAACGATCCTGATATTGATATTGTCGCTTCCGATGTTGCTGAAGGAACTCAAACCGCCGTTCATTATATTAAATATCCTTTGGTAGATAAAGAAGTCACTTATTATTATGCGGCTATCTGTAAAGATGCAGCCGGCAATGCCAGCGATTTTGAATGCGCCCCCTCTGCCACTGTAAACACAGCTAAAGGGATACCCACTATTTCTTTGAGCCCGCCGGCCTTATTTACCGCCAATGGAAATCTGGAGGAATGGGACGCCAGCGGCATTATGCCTTTTGTTATTAAACCCTCAACCGATTATGTTTACGGCGAAATAACTGATGATGACGACTTAACCGGAACTGTATGGCTGGCTATTGACGATAACTATCTATATGTCGCCGGAGATGTAATTGACAATACGTTCAATTACGGCAGCGGTAATTGGTGGGAGCAGGACGCTCTTGAACTTTTTATCGGTCTGTATGATTGGCGCGGACCTAAACATACTTCCTATAAGAGTGAAAATGAACCGGATTACAAAATTATTATCAAACAAGATGAAATAGCCCGCGAGCCAACCTTGACTACATTATGCTTAAACGGCAGTGAAAATTTCTATTACGAAGGATACAATCCTAATTATGTTTTCGAAGGCAGAATATCTTTGGACTCTGTCCGTAACGCTTCAGATTATCGTTTCCATCCTGAAAGAGGCATGCGCATTCCAATAGAAATTTACTTCCATGATAACGACGGAAGCGGCTGGGAAGGCAATTTAGGTTACTCGCCCTATAATACCGATCACGCCTGGCAATCACCTGAAGAATGGACATATACATGGATAGGCGACACAACTCATCCAATAGTCGGAATTGACGAGCCTATAGTAAAAACAGTTAATTCTTTCAGTTTAAAACAGAACTATCCTAATCCGTTTAATCCGCTTACGAAAATAGAATACTCAATCGCTAAATCTACGCTTGTTCAAGTTGAAGTCTATAATATACTTGGACAAAAGGTGCATACTCTGATGAATAAAAAACAACAAGCCGGTAAATATACGCTCTGTTTTGACGGCAAAGCGCTTTCTTCCGGCGTTTATTTTTATCAGATAAAAGCGGGTGATTTTAGAATGACAAGAAAAATGCTGTTGGTGAAATAAGGAAAACTAAGGGAGCGGTCATAATTATGGCTGTTCCCTATTTTTTTAGAATTGTGATTATTTGTTTTTAAATTTAATTAGTTTTGTACAAGTCAATTTAAAACGGTTAAGATATGTAATACTTTAGTTATGGGTGGGAAAGTTGTTTTTGGATTGAATCCCTGATTACTCGGGATCGATTCTGAATTAACACAAATCCATCCCTAACCCCTCCCAAGAGGGGAATCAGCAGTTCCCCTCTTGGGAGGGGTTAGGGGTGGGTTCTATCTATTCCCAAATATCCAAAAAAAATTCCGCCAAAAACTGATGTATTACTAAAATATTCTCTTGATTATCAATTGATCCAAAGGAAAACATTATGAAAAATGTTACGGCCCGGTTACTGTTCTCCGCCGCCTTTCTTATTTTAATCCAAACCGGTTTGTTCTCCCAAACAACCGGAAAAATTGCGGGCGTTGTAAGCGACGCCAATACGGATGAGCCGTTGACGGGCGCTAACGTTATTTTAAAAGGAACCTATATCGGCACGGCGGTCGGTTTAGATGGAACATTTTACATCATAAATGTGCCTCCGGGTACGTATACGGTCAGCGTACAAATGATCGGTTATGAAACGGTTGAAGTGGAAAACCTTCGCGTATCGGTGAATCGCACCGCTTATGTTAATATTAAAGCGAAACCTTCTATTATGGAAGGCGAAGTTATAGTTGTTCAGGCGGATAAGATGTCGTCAAAAAAAGATCAGACCGGTTCCATGCGCACAGTGTCTTCAGACCAAATGGAAACGCTGCCTATTGAAGATGTACAGGGTGTTGTCTCTATGCAAGCCGGCGTAGTTAACGGACATTTCCGAGGCGGACGCAGCAATGAGGTATCATACTTAGTTGACGGACTGCAAGTGGACGACGCGTATGGGGGAGAAGGACGGGCAGTTGATTTGGAAACGGAAGCTATTGAAGACCTGGAAGTTATAACAGGCACATTTAACGCCGAGTACGGACGGGCTATGAGCGGAATTGTAAACGCCGTTACCAAAGACGGCGGCAATTCGTTTAAGTGTAACTTCAGTACAAGTGTTGCTAATTATTTAACGTCAAACAAAGATATTTTTATCGGTCTTAAAGATTCGGAGTTTAACCGTAATCAAGATTATAAGTTAAACTTAAGCGGTCCTATTATTAAAAATAAATTAACTTATTTCCTGAATACCCGTTATCAAAATAATTTAAATCACTTAAACGGAATACGGCGTTTTGAGGTCGATGATCACAGTGAATTTTCACCCGAAAAGCCGGAAGCAGACCGTCATTCTTATCATAATGGCGACAATAGTTATGTTTCCATGAATGGTAGTGAAAATATTTCATTCATGGGAAAACTAACATACAACATGTTTAACAACTTCAAGTTATCTCTGTTATATACATTAAACGACGACCAATGGCATAATTATGATCATATATTTAAATATAACCCCGACGGCATGGCTTCGACCCACAGAAAAACAAATATGGCGTCTTTACATATCAACCACATGCTTGCAAAAAACGCTTTTTATGAACTAAAACTTTCTTACTCCGATAATTATACCGGTCACTATGTCTATAAAGACCTTACGGATTCAGGCTATGTGCATGATATATATTTAAGAAGTAATGATTTGACAGGATTTTACACCGGCGGGCAAGATAAAAATCATGAAGAAACCACACTAAAAAATATAAATGCTAAGTTTGATATTACCTGGCAGATTAATAATAATCATAGTATAAAATGCGGATTGTTATATACTAAATATAATTTGGATCATCGCTGGTATCAAATTATGAATTATTATTATGGTCAAGATAACGCGGAAGATTGGTATTATGATTATGATAAAAATAAAAGAGTTTTCCCTTATTACAAACCGGTTATTTATGGGGATAGAACCGCTAATGCAGATGTGTATAATGTAAAACCAATTGAATTTTCAGCTTATATTCAGGATAAAATGGAATATGAAGATATGGTCATCAATCTCGGGGTGCGGGTGGATTATTTTGATCCGAATACATATTATCCCTCACAGAGAAGAAATCCGGCTAATCAATTGAGTTACTCGGATAAAGAAAAGCAATCCATTTATTTGAAAGCTGATCAGCAAATCCAAGTCAGTCCGCGTTTAGGCTTTGCTTATCAATTAGGAAAGCGGGCTGTTTTGCGTTTTAGTTACGGGCATTTTTTTCAGATGCCCCCGATGTATGCCCTTTACCGGAATCATTCCTTCCTGGTAGTGGGCGACTATGAGACAACAATGGGCAACTCCCAATTAAACCCTCAAAAAACTGTGAAATATGAAATAGGACTCTGGCAGGAACTCATGGAAGGGATGGGTCTTGAAGTAGCCCTGTTTTATAATGATATATACGACTTGTTAAGCGCCAAAATAATAAGTACATACAATCAATTGGAATATGGGCTTTATAGTAACAAAGATTACGGCAATTCAAGGGGGCTGGAACTTAAATTTGATTTTACTCACGGCTCTCTGGTTACGTCGCTCAATTATACATTACAATATACAAGAGGCAACGCCGATAATCCGACCCAGACCTTTGACCGCGCCGGCAATTTTACAGACCCTGTTAACAGGTTGATACCTATGAGCTGGGATCAACGTCATACACTAAATGCGACGGCAGGGTATTATAAAAGTAATTATGGCTTGACTTTAACCGGGTACTATAATTCCGGTACACCGTATACATGGCAGCCAATATCATACAGCCGGAGTTCTTCAATAAACTTATATCCCAATAATGACTATATACCCAATCGCTATACCGTTGATTTAAATAGTTTCTATTCGTTTGATTTGTATGCTGATATAAAAGCGAAATTAACGCTTTCTGTATATAATTTACTTGACCATTTAAATGAAAACTGGGTTAATGGTAAAACCGGCAGAGCCTATACAGATATTATTGAACAAACTGAACTGGAAAATCATCACAGTGATTTTAATACTTATTTAGACCGGGTTCAAAATCCGGCAATGTATTCTGCGCCGCGCATGGTTAAACTGGGCTTGGGCGTTTCTTTTTAATTAGTGTCTGAACGAAAAAGCGCTTTTTGTCATTTCGAATCCCGATTTATCGGGTGAGAAATCTTTAACTTCAATATTTATAACGCTAATAGATTTCTCGCTCCGCTTCGAAATGAC
>JAUXGF010000167.1 GCA_030622395.1 Calditrichaceae bacterium | reverse complement strand
GATGACAGTGATTCTATTTACATAGGGACAATGACAGTTAATACACCTGCATTTAATGCTTTTGAATATCGGTACGCATTCTGGCATGCCGGTAGTGAATGGGTGTATGAACCATCAGGTTTTAGTGATTTTGCCTATCGTGTAAGATACGTCGGTCAGGATGCAGCCAGAAGTTTTCCGGTTATTCCATGGCCTATGCCGCTTGATACCTGGACAAATGCTGAAGTTAAAACCGACCAGGAAACCGATCCTTTCACCTCATACGTTGGCGTTGACGACGAAATTATGCCAGTTCCAACTATTTATACTTTAAATCAAAACTACCCCAATCCATTTAACCCTGTAACTACTATTACTTATACGTTAGCTAAATCCGGTAAAATTAATCTGGCGGTTTATAACCTGCTGGGTCAAAAAGTTAGAACATTAGTTAACAGCAATGCAACGGCAGGTCTGCACATTAATAAGTGGAATGGTTTGGATGATCACGGTAAAAAAGTTGCCTCAGGAATTTATTTCTACAAGTTAGAAGCGGCTAACTTTACTGCAGTTAAAAAGATGATTATGCTGAAATAACTTCTGCATCTAAATTTTATGCCGGTTTTCCCAACAGGAAACCGGCATATTTTTATTGTCTAATTTTAAGTATTTATATTAAAGAATTGAATATCAAACAAGTGAAACATCCCGATTATTCAGGAAAAGTCAAAAGTAAACTAAAATCAAAAATGCCTGAAGTAAATTTCCCTTATTTTAACTTTAGGCACTTTAGTTCACATTAGTCATTTTAAACTTTTCTATAAACACCTTAACACAGGAACACAATAAAACCACCTTTCAAAATAACAAATTAAGGAGCGCCCTTCATGTCCACCCTCGATTATGGAATTGTTATAGTTTATTTAATGGCAATGATCGGAATCGGCGTCTACTTCCAACGTAAAGCCTCTGGCAGTATTGAATCATATTTTTTAGGAAAACGCGGGATGCCCTGGTGGGCTTTAGGTGCCTCCGGTATGTCGTCCAATATGGATATCAGCGGTACGATGATCAATACCGCTTTTATTTTTGCTTTGGGCGCCAGCGGGTTCTTTATCGAAATCCGCGGCGGCGTCACTTTAATCATGGCTTTTTTAATGATATTTCAGGGCAAATGGAATCGAAGAGCCCTGGTGATGACTTTGGCAGAGTGGATGCATTTCAGATTTGGTAAAGGTAAGCAGGGCGACGCGGCGCGTCTAATTGCCGCCTTTTCAATTATCATTGTCACTATCGCTATGATCACTTATTTTGCTATCGGATCCGGAAAGTTTGTCGCGGAATTTTTAGGTATCCCTCCATTATTTGGTCTTGAGCCGCAATTTTGGGCGGCGACGTTAATGATTGCTCTGGCAATGATCTATACTGTTGCCAGCGGTTTGTACGGCGTTGTTTGGACGGACGTGTTTCAGGGAATTTTAATTTTCGGCACGATTATTTTTATCTGCGCTTTATCCTTTTTCAGTTTTAATCTTCCGGAAGTATTCCAAATATCCGTGCCCTTAAGGGAAGGCGGCTTTATAGCGCTGGACACTACGCGCGACGCATGGACCAGTATGCTGCCTTCGTGGAATTTGGATATGCCGGCTGAATCTGCTTATTCTATTTATAATCTTTTCGGAATCGCAATTTTATTTTACCTGATAAAAGTAATCATCGAGGGCAGCGGCGGAACCAGTCAATATATGATACAACGTTTTTTCGCCTCGCGCAGCGACCGTGAATCAGGCTTATTGTCGCTTTTCTGGACTTTCCTGTTAGCCTTCCGCTGGCCCTTTATCGCCGCCATTGCCATTATGGGCGTTGTGTTGGGAACTCAGCAAGGCGTGATTCAGGATCCGGAAACTGTTCTGCCGGTGGTTATTAACCAGCTTGTGCCGATCGGTATAAAAGGATTGTTGGTAGCCGGATTAATGGCTGCCGCGATGTCCACTTTTGATTCGACTGTAAATGCCGGCGCCGCTTATTGGGTAAAAGATATTTATCAAACATATATTAATCCTAAGGCTTCTGAAAAACAACTGCTGCGCCACAGCCGCTGGTCGTCGGTTATTATTGTAATTTTAGGATTAGCTTTTATGTTGGTTATCAAAAATATTAATGAAATTTGGGGATGGATTACATCGAGTTTAGGCGCCGGGCTGCTGATTCCTACGCTGGCGCGCTGGTATTGGTGGCGCATGAACGGCTATGGATTTGCAGCGGGCACAGTAGCCGGAATGACGGCGGCTGTTCTGCAAAGAATATTTCTACCCGAAATCCCGGAATATTATGCTTTCACTATCGCTACAGTCTCATCTTTAATCGGCATGATTATCGGAACTTATGTTTCAAAGCCAACAGATGAACAGACGCTTTTTGAATTTTACAAACGTACGCGCCCTTTTGGCTTTTGGAAACCGGTTCGTAAAAAAATTGCCGCTGAAACTATGGATAAGATAAATAAAGAAAACCGCCGTGATATCCTGTCTACATTTTTTGCCGTGCCCTGGCAGGTTGTTCTTTTCCTGACCGGAATGTCGGTCATTTTAAAACGCTGGGATCAATTCCTTTGGTTAGGACTAATCCTGATAATTTTATCCGTAGGATTATATTTTAATTGGTTTAGACATTTGTCAAAAGAAGTGGAAGTGGAATAGTGTTTGAACTCGAAGGAAATGTTATTCCCATTCAAGTAAAATAGGGGTGAGTTTTCTTAAAGTTTTCCCGCGCTGTGCGGACGCTTATCCACAAAACTGTTGAAAAATTGCCACAGTTACTAATATGTATACTAAAGTACAACAAATTTGCCTAAAAATCGTTGTTATTGTTTTAACTTTATTGTTTACAATAAGTTGTGGGTCAAATAAAGAAAAAATAATAATCTGGTCATCTCTCAGACCTTTGGAACGGAATTTGCTTGACACACTTTTATACAAGTTTTCCACAGGTTATCCACAATATGATTTCGGACAGCTTTTTTACGCCCCGGAGGAAGCTCGCACTAACTTTATTATCAGTTCCATAGCGGGAAAAGGGCCTGCGCTTTTACACGGAGCCAGTGATAATATCGGGCCGTTTGTCGAGTTAGACGTCATTCAACCAATGGAAGCATTGTTCGACAGCAGTTATTTGGCGGGATTTCTAATGCAGCCGATCGAAGCTAATTCCTGGTTTCAGGGTCGTCTTTATCAAATTGCAGACCGCATAGGGAATCATCTTTGTTTAGTCTATAATAAAGATATAATTCCCCAGCCGCCAAAAACAATTTCCGAACTTATTGAAATGGGTAAAAAATTAACCAAAGATATTGACGGCGACGGCAAACCCGACCGATATGCTTTAGCCTGGAATTATACAGAGCCGTTTTTTGTTATTCCCTTTATCGGCGGCTACGGCGGCTGGATATTTGATGAAAATTTGAAGCCCTCATTAAACACGGAGGCGACCGCTAAAGCCGTTCAATTAATTTATGATTTAACTAATAAGCATAAAATTATTCCCAAAGAATGCGATTATGAAATTGCCAACGCTTTGTTTAAAGACGGATTATCCGCTATGATCATAAACGGCCCCTGGTCGTGGGCAACTTATTTGAAAAACAATATCAATATCGGATTGGCGAGAATCCCTATGATTGATGAGACGGGATTATGGCCAACGCCCTTAGTTTCGCCTATGGGTTTTTCAATCAATAAAAATTTAAGCGGCACGAAATTAACAGTTGCCGTTGAATTGATTAAATACTTAACCAGCCCGCAGGTACAGTTGCAATTTACTAAACTCAGCGGTTCGATCCCTTCGGTTGTTGAAGCCTATCAGGATACATCAGTTACAAATAATCCTTTAATTCAGGCTGCAATTGACCAGTTGATGGTCGGCAAACCCATGCCGGTAATTACGGAAATGCGCTGGATTTTCGACGCTATGAGACCGGCGTACCAGGGTATTTTTACAGGCAGGGTAACCGCCCGGCAGGCTGCCGAAGATATGCAGAAGCTGGCGGAAAAATTAATTAAAGAAAACCGGGAATGAGCGGGATGTTAAATGGTAATAGTTAGTACTTATATAAATTTAACTGTCCCGTCATATTATGGGTAAGTAGTAAAGCGTAGAGCGGAGAGCGTAGAGCGGAATTACGTAATACTCTTTTCTTAACCTTCGCTTTTCGCTTCACGCTCCACGCTCTACGCTCTACGAATTTTTATTATCGGGAATTGAAATGTCCTTAGATGTTTATTCTAAAAACAACAGATTAGTTTATCTTTACGTTATGCCGGCTGTAATTGTGATGGGGCTGGTAGTGCTGTGGCCCTTTTTGTATAATGTAGCAATTTCGTTATCTAATATGAATCTGACCCATTTTAAGGATTGGCAGATCGTCGGATTGCGAAGTTATATTTCCGTGATTTGGGACGGAATGTTTTGGTATTTTTTCTTTAAAACGGTTTTATGGACTGCCTTAAACCTGGTATTCCATGTTGGGATCGGAGTCTTTCTGGCTCTGATTATTAATGAAGACATAAAAGGAAAAACATTTTTTCGCACTATTTTGATTTTACCGTGGGCGGTTCCTCAGTATATCACAGCTTTGACCTGGCGGGGAATGTTTAACAGCGAATACGGCTCTGTAAATTTGCTGCTTGGTAATTTATTCGGATTGGAAATTCCCTGGCTTTCTACCGAGTGGGGAGCTTTTGCCGCATGCCTGATTACCAACATCTGGCTTGGTTTTCCATTTATGATGATCATCGCCTTAGGAGGCTTGCAAAGCATCCCCGCAAGTTTGTATGAAGCCGCGGATATTGACGGCGCCTCCCGCTGGCAGCAATTTAAAAATATTACAGCTCCGCTTTTAAAACCGGTAATGGTTCCGGCAATAACTTTAGGCGTGATCTGGACATTCAATAATTTTAATGTCGTCTGGCTTGTCAGCAACGGCGGCGAGCCGTCCGACACAACGCATATTCTTGTTTCATGGGTTTATAAAGCCGGTTTTACTTATTTTAGAATGGGTTACGCCGCAGCTTTTTCTATGATCATCTTTGCGATATTATTGATATTTAGCTGGAAATTTATCAATCGGACAAAGGCTGTGGAGAGTATATATTAGAATATTGAGCGGCAAGCCGCTAATTATGAATTACGAATTACGAATCAAGAATTACGAATTAAAATTATAGCCGGTCCCGAAATGGGATAAAACATTTTAAGGTATAGATGAATAAATTCCCCCTTAAAAAAGGGGGTTAGGGGGTTGTTTTAATCGTATTTAAGTATAAAATGTGATTATTATAAAAAATATTTTCAATAGAATAATGCTTTATTTAATTGGCGTTATTTTTTACAACCCCCTTAGTCCCCCTTTTTTAAGGTGGAAACTTGGTATCAAATTAAATATAGCGAATCACTAAAACAGACAAAATTCTATACATAATAGAGACTGCCCTGCTGGAAGGGGCGGTTTGCGATACAGGAGCGTTGAATGGCGCATAAAGCAATAAAATTGAGTAAAGTAGAAAAAATTATCTCTTATGCAGTTCTTACATTTTTTGCCGCATTTGCCGTTTATCCTATTTTAGTTGTTTTTTCAATTTCCATACGTCCCGGCGACCGGTTGTTAAGTAAATCTTTAGCGATTATTCCGCCAAATTTCACATTTCAAACTTATGTACAATTATTTACCGAACACCCCTTTTTACACTGGATGATGAACAGTTTAATAGTATCTATTTTAGTAACCATATTTGCTGTTACCTTAGCCGCTACAGCCGGTTATGCTTTTTCACGCTATAAATTTAAACTGCGCAACGCTTCAATGATCGGTTTAATCACCACCCAAATGTTCCCGGTTACGATGCTGCTTTTGCCCTTGTTTATCATGCTGATAAAAATCGGCGCTTATGATAGTTATATCGGTTTAATCATAGCCTATTCAGCTACTGCTCTGCCGTTTACAATCTGGCAAATGAAAGGGTATTACGATACCATCCCGTTCAGTCTGGAAGAAGCCGCCACTATTGACGGCGCAGGGCAATTTACAACCTTTTATAAAATTATTTTACCATTGGCTCTGCCGGCGCTCGCTATAACTTCGCTCTTTTCATTTATGACCGCCTGGTCGGAATATCTTGTTGCGGCAGTATTGATTCAGGATCAGGACCTGTTTACTTTACCGATTGGATTAAAATTATTTTCGTCAAATATGGAAGTAGCCTGGGGTTTGTATTCAGCCGGCGCTATTGTTGTAAGCATCCCGGTAGTGATATTGTTTTTAAGTTTAAGCCGCTGGCTGGTTTCGGGCTTAACATTGGGAAGCGTGAAAGGATGAGGAAGAATTGGAGTGTTGGAGTAATGGATTAATGGAGTAATGGGTTGATGAAGAAAAACAGGAATTGTCAATTACGAATTACGAATTAGGAATTGGGCGCGTGTGGGTTTTCTTGTATCAGAGTTAAGCAAAGCGGTCTCTGATACACACGGGGGGAATTATTC
>JAUXGF010000257.1 GCA_030622395.1 Calditrichaceae bacterium | reverse complement strand
AGCGACGCCCTTCACGAGGCGACCCCGAATATCCAAGTCAACTTTCTTCCCACCTCCATCCTTTAATCATTAATCTTTTCACGCAGTGACACCTACGGGGAATCTTTAATCCTTAATCTTTTCACCAACGCCCCCTAAGGGGAATCTTTTTTCCAAATTCCCAATTCCAAATTCCCAATTCCTACTTCCTACCTCCCGCTTCTTCCAAATTGTACGCGTTAAACCCCGCATTCCGTAAAATATTTACAAACTGATCAAAACCGTGCGTAGCATAAATTATTTCCGGTTTTGTTTTTTCAACTAACTCTATTAACTCGTCAAAATCCGCATGATCGCTGAGCGGCAGAACTTTATCCACTCCAAATCTCTGCGCTGCCGACGGATCAATTCCCCAGCCGGAAAGGTAAATAGTATAAGCGCCCGGTAAATTTTTTAAATATGATTTAAATCTATCCTGCACCGGCATTAGTAATACTTTCCCGCGGAATTCACTTCGTTTTAATTTCTCAAATTCTCCAAATTTAACGCCGTATTTTTCATAAATTGAGACATATCTTAAAATATTATATTCAACGACGACAGGCAAACCAGCTTCAGACAATATTTTCAAAGCTTCCTGCCCTTTTCCTAAGCTGTAAGCTAAAACCACGGGAACTTTCCCATGCTTTAACAGCGAGCGGCATAAATCAATCAGTTCGTCTTCCGTTTGTTCTCGGGGCGGAATTTTGTAATGCGGCAGTCCAAATGTGCTTTCCATTATTAAAATATCCGATTTTACAAATTCAAACGGTTCAACAGTTTTAGCCGGACGGATACGAAAATCGCCTGTATATACTAACGATGTATCTTTGCTTTTAATTTGAATTTGCGCCGAGCCAAGAATATGCCCGGCAGGATGAAGCGTAATTACAGTATTTTTAATCTTAAAAAACTGGTTGTATGACAACGCTATAAAATTTGGGTTTTTTAAGCGCTTTTTAAGGAAATATCCCGTAGGATGAGTGCAAATGATATTTTTATGGCGGGCAATATGATCGCCGTGAGCGTGTGAAATAAACCCAAAGTCCCGCACCCGTTTTGGATCAAGCCAAAGATCAATATCATTAATTAAAATATCTTTTTCGTAAACAAACATCTGATTCTCTTTTTAGAATAATTATACTTTTTTATTTCTAACTTACTTGAGCAATTATACATGAATGAAGTATTGTTAAGGCTGGTAATTCCACTGAATTTACTATCCCTAAGTTCCATCCCGAATAACCATGATGGATTAGGAGACGAATCCAAAATCCCAATTCCTACTTCCTACTTATCCAATCAACGTATTGGAAGTAACTTCATTAATTTTAACGTTAACAAAATCGCCGGTCTTTGCGCCGTTATCAGGAAACACAACTATTTTATTCCCGTCGTTTCGTCCGAGCAGTTGAGCCGGCTTTTTCCCCTTGCCTTCAACCAATACTTCAAATGTCTCGCCAAGATGCAGTTGATTCCGTTTTAGATCAATCTTTTTTTGCATATCAAACAACCGGATGATGCGCGAGGATTTATCCTCTTCTGAAACGTCGTCGGTAAATTTTTTAGAAGCAATAGTCTGCCTGCGTTCTGAATACTTAAACATAAAAGCGGAATCAAATTCAACCCTACGCATTACATCTAACGTATCCTGATATTCCCGCTCTGTTTCCGTGGGGAATCCCACAATAACGTCTGTTGTAAGCGTTAAATCCGGAATCAATTCACGCATCCTTAAGGCTAATTTTAAGAATTTTTCTCTAATATAAGTGCGATTCATTAAATCTAAAATACGGTTATTCCCGGACTGCAAAGGCAGGTGGATATGTTTACAGACTTTTGGATTATCCATTACAACTTCTATTAATTTTTCCGGAAAATCTTTCGGATGGGGAGAGACGAAACGAACGCGCTTGACTCCGTCAACTTCACTGACCATATTAATTAAATCGGAAAAATCAAATTTATCATATTTATAAGAATTTACATTTTGTCCTAAAAGCGTTACTTGTTTAAATCCCTGATCAACCAAAAGCTTAACCTCTTCAATTACATTTAAAGGATCGCGGCTGCGCTCCCTGCCCCGAACATAGGGCACAACACAAAATGTACAAAAGTTATCACAGCCCCGCATAACTGCAATCCAGGCATTTACGCCGCTGCCTCTTGTGGGAAAAATCCCATTGTAAGTCTCGGATCTGGAAAGCGAAAGGGCAGATTTCTTTTGACCTGTTTCTTTTGCCTGTTTGAGTAAATCCGGTAATTTCCGGTAGCTGTCCGGCCCGGCGATAATATCTACTCCTGACCCTTTTTTTAACAATTCATCACGCATATTCTGAGCCATACATCCCAAAACTGCCAATATTAAATCTTTATTTTTTCTTTTTAATTGTTTTAAATTATTTATGCGTTGATATACCTTTTGATGAGCATGCTCGCGCACTGAACAGGTGTTTAATAAAATCACCTGCGCTTCAGCGGGCTCGTCAGTAAAACCGTAATTATTATCCTTAAGTATAGTTTTTACAATTTCAGTGTCATACACATTCATCTGACAGCCGTAGGTCTCAATATATACTTTTTTCAAACTAATTCCCCAATTAACGTATCTTTATCGATTTCATTTAAACGAACAGTACAAATTTTATTATGTAAGTCCAAATTGCTTTTAGCTTTAATACGCATATAGTTATCGCTTAGACCGCTCCACTTATCCTTTACTTTTTCTTCAAATAAAACATCCAATTCTTTCCCTAAAAATGATTTGTAAAAATTATATTTTTCCCGATTTCCCAATTCAATTAAAATCCTGTTGCGATACTTTTTTACATGGTGATCCACTTTTGGTTTTAATTTATACGCGCTTGTCCCCTTCCGGTCGGAATAAGTAAAAACATGAAAATAAGAAACGGGCAGATTATTTAATAAATTCTTTGTATTCATAAACTGTTCTTCACTTTCGTCCGGATAGCCAACCATTACATCTGTTCCCAGTCCTATATTGGGAATTGTATCCGCTGCGTATTCCATTATTTCCTTGAATTCGTCTGCCGTATGCTTGCGCCTCATTGATTCCAAAATATCATCGTCCCCGCTTTGCAGCGGTATATGCAGATGGCGGCAAATTTTATTTGAAGCGGCAATACAATCAATAAGATTTTTATCTACAGTTGTCGGTTCGATTGAACTAATTCTGATGCGCTCAAGACCGGCGGTATTTTCTAAAGCCGCTAAAACATCTGTAAATTGTTTTCCTTCGGAATTGTAGGTTCCGATATTAACGCCGGTTAAGACAATTTCTTTATAGCCTGTTTGTGCCAGCTTTTCAGCTTCCGCTAAAATATCCCTGAATTTCCTGCTGCGTGCCGGACCGCGCGCTTTAGCAATAATACAAAACGAACAGACAAAACTACAGCCATCCTGAATTTTTAAATTAGCCCGCGTGTTTGCGCTGCAAAGCCCGGACGTTTCAATAACAAATTCTCCTTTAGATATTTCAGGAGTGTTAATGATCAGCGGCTCGGTTCTTTTATGCAAACCGTTTAAATAATCGGCTATCTGAAACTTGTGTTCAGTGCCGATAATTAAATCAATACCTTTAATCCTGCTGATTTCATCCGCCGCCATTTGCGAATAACAGCCGATTACAGCGATAAACGCCTCCGGATTTGTTCGAATGCTTTGCCGGACAGCCTTACGGGATTTGGCGTCCGCCTGCCCGGTAACCGTACAAGTATTGATAACCGTTAAATCAGCAGGCTGTCCAAATTCTACAATTTCAAAACCGCGTTTTTTTAATCCGCCGGCAATAATGGCTGTCTCGGCTTGATTTAAGCGGCAGCCTATTGTGTGCAGCGATACTTTTGGAATTATATTTTTGGGAAAATTATTCAACATCGATTGAAAGTTAGCTGTGTTATCAAAAATAAGCAAGTGGGTTATATAATTTTTAAATATGATTGAGATGAGAAAAAGTTTATCTCAAAATTTTTACTTATATTGATTTTTTAACAAAAAAAATCTCCCCTTTATTTAAAGAGGAGATTTTAGATTGAAATAGATTACATCAAATAACGCTGTTTATTTCATTAATACCATTTTCTTCGCTTGAATAAAATCACCAGCCTGGATGCGATAGAAGTAAATTCCGCTGGAAACTTGATTTCCAAATTGGTCTTTACCATTCCATACAACATTATAAGCGCCGGCTTTCTGATTAGCTGCATTAATTAATGTCTTTACTTTTTGTCCTAATAGATTAAAAACTTCTATTGTTATATCAGAAGCTTTTGGGAGCGCATAACTAATAGTCGTAACCGGATTAAATGGATTAGGATAATTTTGATGTAAAGAAAAAGTCTCGGGGATTTCATTTAGATAATTATCATCGATTGCAGAAGCCGGATTTTTCGTTACTTTAACATTATCAATATACAGGTTGTAATCTGTAGCTTCGTCTCTTGATGGATCCTTACCATAAAATGCAATCTGCACACTACCCCGGCTGCCAAATGATACTAAATCAATTACAATGTGATCTCCGGTATTTGAGATTGGAGTCGAGTTTGTGAATGTAGCGACAATCCCCCCTGTGGTAAATTCCGCTAATGTGCCTGTAGCGCCATTTTCCGATACTACAACATAAAGCGTGTCATTATCATCCATTGTAGTACTTGTAGTGCCGGTATATAGAGTTAATGCGATATCAAATTCAAGTATATTTTCACCGCTATTTTCCGTTAAATCTATTACCGGCGTTACCAGCAAATCAGAATCATTATTAGTAGTGCTATAATAGTTAAAACGGGCTGAGTTTGTTAGATCAGGCTCATTACCAAAGTCATCTGAACGCCACTCTCCATCGTAATCATGGCTAAGTGCAACTCCTCCAGGATTAAATATCTCTGTATCATTCGCTCCATACCATCCAATACCTGAAGGTTCGGAAGAATATTCTTCAAAATCTTCAAAAAGTATTACGCCTTCACCTGTAAGCGGAATGTTCGTTGTAGTAGTAACATTATCTACAATT
>JAUXGF010000170.1 GCA_030622395.1 Calditrichaceae bacterium | reverse complement strand
TAGCTTGCCTCGCTGAGCTCAAACTGCAAGTTCGCCGGATCAATTTCAAAATCCCTTATAATTTTTTTGATTTTTTTGATTATATTTGGCGATTTTATTTGTTTATTAGAATAATTAATAGACAAATAAATAGGATAATTGAATTTATCAGCTAAAAATTTTAAATCTTTACACGATTTATAAAATACCCACTCTCCAATACTATTGATTAAATCGGTTTCCTCGGCAACAGGGATAAATATATCCGGCAGAACTAATCCTAATTCCGGATTGTTCCACCTTAATAAAGCCTCAGAACCAATAATCTCAAAATTGCCGTCTATTTTTTTTTCCACAATGGGTTGATATAATATTTGAAACTGATTTTCATAATCCTTTTTCTTAATTACTTCCTTCAGATTAGTTTCAATTTTTATTTTTTTAATAGATTTGTTGGTTATATCTCCGGAAAAAAACTGAAAATTATTTTTCCCTTTACTTTTGGCGTTATACATCGCCGTATCGGCTTTTTTTACCAAAACATCTCTGGTTATGCCGTCTTTGGGAAACAGCACAATTCCTATACTGGGAGATAAATATGTTATTTGATGCCCTTCAATATTATAAGGCTTTGATATTGATTTAAGTATCTTTTCGGCAACCTTACCGGCTTCATAGTCTTTTTTAATATTTTTACATAAAGCAGTAAACTCATCCCCCCCAAAACGAAAAACATAATCTGATTTTCGTAAACATTGCGTCAACCTTTCCGCTACTTCTTTTAGTACAAGATCGCCGCAATGATGGCCTAAAGAGTCGTTTACTAATTTGAAGTTGTCCAAATCGCAAAATAATACAGCTACTAATTTACCCGAAACGTCGCGTTCCGATTCAACTATAATCTGATCTAATATCTCATAAAAAGCGTCTCTGTTTCTTAGGCCGGTAAGTTTATCATGATAGGCTATATATTTTAACTCTTTTTGGGCGTGAATAATTGCGGTAATATTGCTGCCGAATAAACATATACTTTTTATATCGCCGCCATCTTCCGAAAAAACAGGCTGGCAAAATCTTTTATAATATAAAGTTTTGTTTTTTTCCGGAAAGTACAATGTCTCAGTAAATCTGATTGTCGTTTTTTCTTTTAATGCGCGCTTAAGACTTCCTTTTCTTTTATAAACGCATTCCGGACTAATTCCTGTTAAATTGAAATAATATTCATCGTCTTTGCCTATTACAGAATCTGCAATATTTTTGTCTCCAATATACTGCCGGTTAACAAATGTGTAATTACCCTCTACATCATACAGGGCAACCTCCATCGGCATCTTATTTAACAGATTGTATTCATCTTTAAGGGATGGGGCGTTATCTCTTTTAAAAAAAGCAATTATTTTTTTGAATATCTTTTTTACTATTTCAATCATGCGGCGATTAACCTATATTAAAATGATTCTTTTGTCAATCCTTAACAATGTATGATATAAACAGAGCATTTTTTTAATTATTGTTTTATACCCATAATTAAGTAATTGCCATTTTATTAAAATAATTTTTCATAGGTATTATGAAAACGTATAGATATCTTCGGCATTTATTTGATTTTTTTTAGTAAAAATTGATTTATACAAAAATTGTGTTGTTTAAAAAATAGCGAACAATCGGGATTCTTAACTATTCCCCGCCTGAAGCAGGCATTAATTCAATTCTCCAATTTTCCCATTACTCCAACACTCCAACTCTTCTCCATCCCATCAATTCAATAATTCAACAATTCATTAATTCAATTCTTCTCCATTCTTCAAAGACCTCAAAGGTTTGGGAAAACCTTTGAGGTCTTTTCTTCTTCTTCCCCATTACTCCATCACTCCACCACTCCAATTCTTCACCAATTCTTCTTCATTTATATTCAAGCGTTAACCCCGCGCCTGTTTCTTTAAGATTTACAACCTTAGACAGCGCTATCTTTGAATTCAAATCCGTACAATGACAGGCATGCACCTGAGCGGGTTGTAATTTTTTTAAATATTCCATTGTGCCGTTTAACTGATTTTCCGGCGGATTCAATAAATGAAAGCCTCCGATAATATCAATAATTTTATTTTCCCCACAAATTCTTTTTGCATATTCTATAATATTGCAGATTCCGGAATGAGAGCAGCCTGTGATTATCACTAAACCTTTTGACGATTTGTAAACAAAGGCGGAATCATCCAATAAATAGTCCTCGTCTTCGAGGTTATTTTTTATGATTTTACCCATTGGGCTTTGAGCTTCAAAATCATTCTGTCTTTCGATTTCTCCGAGGAATACGAATTTTTCGCTTAACCACAGCGGCTCTTTGCTTAATTTCATATTAAACTGTTTTGATAGTTTCTCCTCAGATATTATAGAACCAATTTCCTGAAAGCCGGGTAATGTTTTTGTGAAAAACGTAAACGGATGAGCTATAAGCGTAGGTTTTTTATGATTAAGTTTTTCTATTTTTGCTTCTGTGTAAAACCTTATCAGAGGATCCAAGCCCCAGGTATGATCAAGATGTCCGTGAGACAGAATCAGAAAATCAATATTTAACAAATCAATATTCATTTTCTGTGCATTTTTCAAAAATATATCCGAATATCCAACGTCAAATAAAATTCTTACGCCGCCATCCTCGATAAAATAAGAAACTCCCGGTTCACCGTAAAAATAACGGTCTATTAGTGTGTTGTTATCCACAAGAACGGTTAATTTCATTTTGTGTTTTCCTTTAACTTGTAAAAACGGTCAGCAATTTTTCCATATATTAGTAAAAGTTTACCAAAAATATTTATACTTTTATAACTAAGCGCTTAATGATTCCCAAATGATTGCAGTCCTGCTATGTACAAATCAAACATATTACTATTTATCTCTTTCATCTGTAATCGAAATTCTTTTATTTCATCTAAACCGCTGTTGTCGCCGTTTTTTAAGCGAGCCATTTCCGATAAATATAACAAATGATTAAATTGCAAAACATTTAGAACGGGATCAAGCAGGGCTTGTTTTTTGTTCGCATCTATTTTTTCCATTAAAACTTTTTTAAAACGATCGGCGCCGGGAGTAATTATAGTTTTTCCATCTTCCCACAAGGCAAGGGGTAATTGAAGCCAGGCAGCGTCTTTTTTCTGTAATTTTTCTAATAAATAAGCAAATTTATTTTTATAAGCTTCCGGATAAAGATATTTATCAGAGCATTGTAACGGATCGTTAAACAAAGCGTAATTAAATGAAATAAGCGCTGATTTTTCATTGCCGGATTTATAAAAGGCATATCCTTGCAATTGTCTTAAATAAGCATGTTCGCCATATTTATTTAGATAACAACCAATGCTGTTAATTGCCTTACCATAAGCTTCAAACTCAACAAAAATTTCAGCGGGATGTATTTGAGGAATGATGAACTCATAAGAATCCGGGTTCAATTTATTGTAGAGCGTCTTTTTTAATCCTTTTTCCAGGTATTTAAACTCGGGTTGCAGAGGTTTAAGAAAATCATGTTGGTTATAGTTTATTATAAAATCAGCAATATCGACAACGTCTTTTTTTTCTAGATTTTCAATAAAGTTGTCTAAATCCGAAATCGCTTTAATTTTTTGATCAAGATTTTGTGGGGCGTCAAATGTTCGCCCTAACTTCTGCAGATTTACCAGGGCTTCTTTCAGGTTTAATTCACCAAGACTTTTTAGGAATGCAATTTTATAAATATTTTTCTGATCAAATAAACTTGTCTGCATAATTTTTTTGTTGATTGTTTTTTAGTTTTTCAATGTAGAAATTAGGCAATTTCTTGCAAAATGGCAAGAGGATGTTTGGGTAAGAAGAAAAGACCTCAAAGGTTTTCCCAAACCTTTGAGGTCTTTTTCCAATTCTTCAATATTGTTTTTTAAAGCGGGAATTTGTTATATTCAAAATTCACAACAATTAATTTTTAACTACAGCTTAAAACGACGATTTATATAATGAATGTGTTAAAAACAAAAATTTATTCCCTTACGGAATTTGACAGCCTTAACAGCGCGTTATCTTCTTACAAAACAATACATCTTGACGGACTGGCGGGTTCGTTTAGAGCTTTTATTAATGCCTACCTGCTGGAACGTCTGGGAAAACCTGTTCTATATATTGCCAATGACCTGGATTCTGCCGAACGGCTTCGTGACGATTTGGAAATGTTATTAAAGAACGAACAGGTGGCGTTTTTGCCTGCTATCGGTTTTGAGCCTTACGACCATAATGAACCCAACCCCAGCCTGCTGAGCATGCGCATGGAATCTATGCAGAAATTTATTGAGCTTGATTCATGGATTGCCGTAGCCACTATTGAAGGAATTATTGAGCACTTTCCTGTTCCGGAGCATTTTCTGGATAATCAGCTTTATCTTAAAACAGGTAATGAAATAAAATATGACTCCTTTATATCAAAACTGGGATATATCGGTTTTAAACGGGAAGATTTAGTGGAACAGGTTGGCGATTTCAGCGTACGCGGCGGCATTATTGATTTATTTGCCTGGAACTGTGAGGAACCTATCCGCATCGAGCTGTTCGGCGATGAGATCGAATCAATCCGTAAATTTGATGTGATTACCCAGCGCTCAACCGCAAAATTAGACGAGGCGGTTATTCTGCCCAATTTAATCAATCAAAATCATAACGCTTTGATAACGGATATCCTGCCTGAATCAACTATTATATTTTGTGAGGACAGACAAATACTAAATGAAAAAGTTGAATCCTATTTTGAAAAAGCCGTTTCCATTTATGCCGCTAACCAAAATATCGGCATTGAGGAAGCGCCTCCCGAAGATTTATATCTTTCCCCACAAAAATTAAAACTTTTATTTGATAACTATAAAATCATTGACACGAATTTAGTAAAAAACAACAATATTCTTTCCGTTGATTTTAATGTAAAACCTCATCCCGACTTTAACGGAAGCATTAAATTATTTCTGCAGTATATAAGCAAACGTGCGGGTGAGCGGGCTGCGCCCCAAACATTTATTCAATCAATCAACAAAGAGCAGGCAGAGCGGCTGCAAGATATTGTAGACGAAGAAGAAATTATATTTAACGGCAAATTTATAGTCGGCTCTCTGCATAACGGTTTTAATATTCCGCAGCTCAAATTACAGATTTTAACCGATCATGAAATTTTTAAACGTTTTAAACGCCGGAGAACGTACAAGCGTTTTAAGAGCGGCGAATATTTACGTCAATTAAGCAGTCTTAATTTATATGATTATGTAGTTCATATAGATTATGGGGTGGGACAATATCTGGGCATGACAGCCCTGGAATTCGGCAATGTAAAAAAAGAATGCATCAAAATTATTTACCGCGACGGCGACAATCTTTTTGTTACGGTTGACAGACTGAGCCGCGTACAGAAATACAGCTCGGAAGAGGGCGTTAAACCTAAGTTAACCAAGTTAGGCACAGCCGAATGGGATCGGACAAAGAAAAAAACCAAAGAGTCGCTAAAGAAAGTGGCTGCCGAATTGATACAAATTTATGCCGGCAGAAAAGCGCAGAGCGGCATTAACTTTGCTGAAGATAATCATTGGCAAAAAGAATTGGAAGCCTCGTTTATTTACGAAGAAACGGAAGATCAGCTAAAATCAATCCGCGAAGTCAAGCGGGACATGGAAAGCGGGCAGCCAATGGACCGTCTTTTGTGCGGCGATGTGGGCTTCGGTAAAACCGAAGTGGCTTTGCGTGCGGCGTTCAAAGCCGTGATGCACGGTAAACAGGCGGCTGTTCTTGTGCCGACAACTATCCTGGCTTTTCAGCATAATCAAACTTTTAAAGAACGGCTCAAAGAATTCCCGATTCAAATTGAGATGCTGTCTCGTTTTAGATCAAATAAAGAGCAGAAGAAAATTATAGAAGATCTGGCGGCGGGGAAAATAGATATAATTATCGGCACGCACCGCCTAATTTCGGATGATATTCTTTTTAAGGATTTGGGACTTTTGGTGATCGATGAAGAACAGCGCTTTGGCGTTAAACAAAAAGAAAAATTGAAAAAGTACCGCCTTTCAGTAGACATATTATCAATGACAGCCACGCCTATTCCCCGGACGCTGCACATGGCTTTAATGGGAGCCCGCGATCTTTCAAATATTGACACGCCGCCCAGCAACCGGCTGCCTGTACATACGGAAATCATTCACTGGGATGAGGAAAAACTTTATAATATAATAATGAGAGAAATAAACCGCGGCGGACAGATTTATTTTGTACACAACCGAGTTGAAACAATCGACGCCGTTAAAGAAACGCTCGCTCAAATTGTGCCCCAGTCAAGAATCGCCGTAGGGCACGGAAAACTGCCCGAACGCCAGTTGGAAAAAGTAATGCTCGATTTTATGGGAAAACGTTATGATATTTTAGTATCCACAATGATTATTGAAAACGGACTTG
>JAUXGF010000132.1 GCA_030622395.1 Calditrichaceae bacterium | reverse complement strand
TACCGTCAAATTCCAGCGTTTGCCGCATAGCTTCATAAGTTGTTCCGTTTGCCCCGTTTAAGGTCATGCCCAAGGCCATAGAAACGCTTAACGGGGAAATAAAAATATTTGTGTCCGGCTGTTCTTCAACAATTTTCTTAAAAAGCTTTAAGCCAAATTTCTTATCTGCCTCAACAATCATTTTTTCGCTCTGGTTTAGTGGTCTGATTTGTTTTTCAGGAATATCTTGTTCCAAAGGCGACAAGTCTTTTGAACAGTTGCTTAAGAATAAGCCGATAATTAATAACGGATATAAATTGATACGTTTAAACATGACATTTGTCCTTTTATTTTAAAATACTATAATATCAAACTGTACAATAAGGAGTATCGGTATAATTATTTTCTACTTTTGACACTATCTTAAAAATAGCATTTTCCTACCTTGTTTCTCATTACCTGCTTGTAATTTATAAATATAAACACCCGAACTAACTGTACGATTATTATTATCCGTTCCATCCCATATCACTGCTTTGTCTCCCGGAGATTGATTTGTATTAATCAGGGTTTTAACTTCCTGCCCGCGGATATCATAAACTTTTAGAACAACTTTAGACTTATTGGATAAATAATATTGAATAGTTGTAGAAGGATTAAATGGATTGGGATAATTTTGTTTCAATATAAAATTTTCAGGCAATTTTTCAGATGATGCGGGATGAATTTCTGAGGGATAATCTAAATACTTTGATAACCCGATCGGATCAATTCTGACCTCAAACCATTGCTCGCTGCCGGTTCTGCCTTCATAAGCAAAGCTTCCTTTCTTTAGAAAATGATAGGCATAATAACTGACATGCAGGGAATCGGAACCCAAACCAGAATTAAAGATTTCCATATACCCCATATTAATAGGCTCACCGCATAAAAGACAATTCCAAAACCCATAAGTGTAATGATGAATAATATATGGACTGTCAGCAACCGGTTCATTTGGGAGACCATCCATAATACCCGTTAAACTTAAAGCCAGATCCATTCCGTCACAGATTCCATCATCATCCGTATCTGCTTTATCAGGATTATAACCAAAGTATAATTCTTCATCATCAGTCAATCCATCATTATCGGAATCATTATCAATAAACAGCATGTGAGTTTTCATCGTGCGGTATAATTTAACGGCGTCAGCCCGCTGATCAGGATTTGTTGTGCCGTCATAAGCAAAGCTGCCATGGGCAAGGGCATGTAAACCGTTATAATGAATATTATATGTACGGCCGTTCTCCGGATTTTTAAACTCAACGTATCCCATATTATGAGTGGAACCGCATACTGTGCAGTTTTCCAATCCCCAAACAGAGTTAAAAGAAATACTGCTGTGAATACTGTCCGCTTCCTCTTTCAATTTTGGAAACAGACGTATAAGCTGTTCGGCAACTTCCGCCCCGTCCGGCAATCCGTCTTTATCGGTATCGGGATCACTTGGATTAAGATACAGACTGTCTTCTTCGGCGTCTGTTAATCCGTCATTGTCGCTGTCTTCTTTAACAGGTAAAATATGTTTGGGATCATAAGCAAAAAGGATTTTTTTAAGAGTATCAATATTTACACGCGCTTTATGAATATCTCCCCAATAAGAAAAACAGCCGCTTTCCATGTAATGAAGACCGATGTACGGAATATCCAATTGCAAATTACGCAGCGGGTTGAAAACAGTTATATAGCCCATGTTTACTTCTTTTCCGCACTTTTGGCAAGTCTCTATTCCTTTCATCATATATTCAATTTTATAGGGTTGATCTGATTGTTCTTCTGTAGGTAAGCTATCGACTAATGATTTAAAAAATGTTGACCAGAATTCGCCGTCGTTTTTCTCATCTGTCTGGGAAAAAGCATTTGTATATGCAGTTCCTAAGTAAAATTCTTCTGCATAATCCAATCCATCCAAATCAAAATCGTTTGATACCGGAATAAAATGAGTAGTGTCTGGTGGGGTTTGACCATAAAGAGCGCCGGTGGACAGCCATAATGCGTTGCAGGCTGCAACCGCCGCCTTCTTAGGAAATCTTCTTTTATAACCGCCGCCTGCTTTCACCAGTGGACGAATTTCCTGTTCGTACCATTCCAGCGCCTGCCGGCGAATTGAATTGTAATAGGGAAGCAGTTCATAAGTTGCCCGGCAATCGCGACATGCCCAGTGGAATAGTATAGACTGATCCGCTTTTTTAAGATTATTTAAAATATAAGGCTGCCGAATGAATTGCCGCACACAGCAGGAAGGATAACCGAATAAGAACCCCTCTGATTTTTGGGTTAATGGGTCTTTACGCAAAGGAGTATTAGAAAATTTATTGTGGTATAAATCCACATAACGTGAAGATTTACTAAAAATTGTTTCAAAAATCTGTTTTCTTAACAATGTTTTTCGGGGAATAATGTCTACATAAAAACCTTGACGGCGCAGCCAACGATGGGTTGTTTCGCTAAGAGGTTTTTCCCAACGACTTAGCGGTTTTATTTTTTGCCTGGTAAGCTCAACTAGATAATAAAATTCAAACTCATTTATTTTAATTTGATCTTGAGACATAATAATGCCCTCATATTTTATTTTAAAAAGTTTAGGCTAAGGTTAAAAATTACCAGTACTCAGCCTGAGCTCCAATTCCAAATCCGCTTTATTCCCATTCCGGCTGTATCATTTTGCCGATAAATAAAATTGTTTCCGAATGATGTTCACGAATGACAAACAAAAACGGCCGGTTAACTGTCATATAGAACTCCTCATCGCCGCCAATAGATTTGATGAATATTGCTACTACAGTTACGGCCGCCGCTTCAGTACCTTCTTCGTCTACCTGAACAAATGTCTTGTGCAGCACTCTATTTATCCATATACCACCATAAGGATTCATTCGTGTAAAATCGGCTTGCTGCGGGTCGAAAGCAATAGACATACCCAATGCTTTTAAAACATCGTTCATCTTTAATTTGTATTCTAATTTAAACTTAGGCAATTCCAATGTACCGCTGTCGCTTTTTAAATAAGTTAAATAATTTTGCCAGCGGCTTTCATCCAAATTGGCGGCAAATTCATTAATATCCATTCCTGGCTTTGGCAGAAAAATGGTCATGCTAAAATCACCGTCTCCATAAGGCAGGTCAATAATTTGAACGTCATCATCTTCATAATAATCAAACCGTCCTCTTATTTTCATCATCTTGCAATCCACTGTACCGCTGCCGGTTAAATTAAAAACATCATCCTCAGTATTTTCCTTGTCAAATTCATACTGCCAGGTTCCTTTAAAATATATGGCATTAATCAAAAACATAATCTCATTGGGATCAATATTATCAATAATTTCTTTAATCTTTTTATTGGTCTTCTCGTTGACCCAGTTATTTATAATATCAACAGAGGCGGGATCGTTAAAATCCAATGCTGAAATTTCAGCGTCAAAATATTTCTGGTTTGTTTTTAAAAAATCTTGCTTAACATTAAAGGTGTTTCGATACCAGATTGAATTAGCTATTTCAAATAAAACTTTTTCATCCAGATTTATCAAAAGATCAATCAAACTTTGGTATGCTTCATTAATTTGTTGATTGGTCAGACCGTCAAATTCCAGCGTTTGCTGCATAGCAGTGTATGTTTCGCCGTCAGCGCCGTTTAAGGTCATGCCCAAAGCCATGGAAACGCTTAACGGGGAAATAAATATATTTGAGTCCGGCTGTTCTTCAACAATATTTTTGAAAAGCTTTAAGCCGAATTTTTTACCGGATTCAACTAATTGTGTTTCATTTTGGGTTAAGGCTCTGATCTGCTTTTTAGGATTATCATTAATCGGCGATAAGTCCTTTGAACAGTTGCATAAGAATAGGGCGATAATTAATAACGGAAATAAATTGATAAGTTTAAACATGACATTTTCCCTTTAATTTTAAAATACTATAATAATATCAAACTGTGTAATAAGGAGTATCAGTTTTTTTACTTTTGACACTATCTTAAAAATAGCATTTTCCTACCTTGTTTCTCATTACCGGCTTGTAACTTATAAATATAAACACCCGAACTAACTGTGCGATTATTATTATCCGTTCCATCCCATATAACACTATGAGGTCCTGCAGACTGCCTTTTGTTAACAATGGTTTTCACTTTTTGACCTAATATATTATAAACCGTCAATTCTACATTGCTGACTGCTGTAAGCTGATAGCTGATAGCTGTTTTTGGATTAAATGGATTGGGATAATTCTGAAAAAGCGCCACAGAACCCGGGATAATTTCTTCTCTGATTCCAACCACCCCAATATCAAAGATCGGATAACCGTAAACGCCGTCCGCAAAATCCAGCACATAGCGCCCGTCCGGAAAGGAAGCAAAATCTGCCGTTAAATGAAAGTGGTTTTCACAGTCGCAATCGCAAGGCGCGCCGGTATCAACCATGGCCAGATGAAAGGTGTCGGCTTTTAACCAACCGCCCCACAACGGTTCCAGACAGCTATTCAGCGCCGGCGTCTGCCAGAAAAATTTTAAGGTATCGTCAACCACCGTCAATTTAATAAAACTGGAATCCTCAGTGCATATTTTTTTGCTCTGATCTGTTAGTTTTAAAAAAGCGGTGGAAAAATTGTTAAAGGCAAAATACTGTTCATAATCAATAACTTCTACCTTCAGGATATGAGTACCGGTATAGATGGGAAAAATTTCTTGCGTATGCTTAAAAACCCAGGTAAAAGAAGAATCGGGATAGAGGGTTAATTCAGTTAAAACTGCGTAACATGCTAAGTCCGCTTTTTGCCCGTCAATGGAATAGATGGCCTGGCAGGATGTGGGCCAGTTAAATTGCAACGTATCCGGGCCGTGGTTTTTAATAGTAAAATAAATGAATATTTCCTGCCCGGAAGAATAAACCAGGCTGTCTGTTTTTACAGCAGTGGTCACATAAGCCCGGCTTTGACCAATGCAGAAAAAGAAAAAAGAGAATACAAAAAATAATATCAACTTTTTCATTATTTTTACCTCCTTACATCATTTTATATATAAACACTTTTTTTGCAAAACAAGTTCAGAAGTTTGTAATTGATAAAAATATAAGCCTGTGGATGATTTGATTCAGCTATATTACTCGAACCGAAAAGTTTAAACTCGTGTTCCTTAGAGCCTCCGCTGTAAGATACATTTAATTTTAGTGTGTCATTATCCACACTTACTTCATTGATGCTTACAGCATCATTTGAAATATCTACAGAATTAATATCATCGAAAATAATGATCTGGGGATAACTTAAACCCTTTGTTGAAAGTGGATCAAAACCTGTACCGCATCCCGTAAAAAATAGAACAAAGCATGCAAAAATAAAGTGTAAATATTTTTCCATTTGAGTCTCCAATGTAAATTATATTTTTTTAGAAATTTAAAAAAGGGATCCAATCCATTATCTTTCTAATATCTCCGGTATTAATAAAAAATTATTCTTCCCACTCCGGCTGTATCATCTTGCCTATAAATAAAATTGTTTCCGAGTGATGTTCACGAATGACATATAAAAACGCACGGTTAGCGCGCATAAAAAATTCCTTGTCCCCGCCAATAGATGTGTTGAACATTTCCACTACAGTTACGGCTGCAGCTTCCGTTCCCTCTTCATCTACCTGCACAAAAGTTTTGTGCAATACTTTGCTTATATATAAACCTCCGGCAGGATTTATTCGTGTAAAATCGGCTTGCTGCGGGTCGAAAGCAATAGACATACCTAATGCCTTTAAAACGTCGTTCATCTTTAATTTGTATTCTAATTTAAACTTGGGCAGTTCCAATGTACCGCTGTCGCTATTTAGACTGGTTAAATAATTTTCCCAGCGGCTATCATCCAAATTGGCGGCAAATTCATTAATATCCACTCCAGGCGTTGGCAAAAATATGGTCATGCTAAAATCACCGTCGCCGTAGGGCAGGTCAATAATTTGCACGTCATCGTCTTCATAATAATCAAACCGTCCTCTTATTTTCATCATCTTGCAATCCGCCGTACCGCCGCCGGCTAAATTAAAAACATCATCTTCAGTATTTTCCTTGTCAAATTCATACTGCCAGGTGCCTTTAAAATATATTGCATTTATCAAAAACATAACTGTCAGGGGATCAATGTTATCAATGATTTCTTTAATCTTTTCATGAGTCTTCTCGCTAACCCAATTATTTATAATATCAACAGAGGCGGGATCGTTAAAATCCAAAGCTGAAATTTCAGCGTCAAAATAATATTGGGTTGTATCTAAAAAAGATTGCTTAACATTAAAGGTGTTTCGATACCAGATGGAATTGGCTATTTCAAATAAAACCTTCTCATCCAGGTTAATCAAAAGATCAATCAAACTTTGGTATGCTTCATTAATTTGTTGATTGGTCATGCCTTCAAATTCCAGCGTTTGCTGCATAGCTTCATAAGTTGTTCCGTTTGCGCCGTTTAAGGTCATGCCCAAAGCCATAGAAACGCTTAATGGGGAAATAAAAATATTTGTATCCGGCTGTTCTTCAACAATTTTCTTAAAAAGCTTTAAACTGAATATTTTACCGGATTCAACTAATTGTGTTTCATTTTGGGTTAAGGCTCTGATCTGCTTTTTAGGATTATCATCGATATCATTAATTGAGGATAAGTCCTTTGAACAGTTGATTAAGAATAAGCCGATAATTAACAGCAGGGATAGAGTAATACTTCTAAACATTATTTTCTCCTTAATTATATGCACCAAGGGCGTCCCTTTGGGAAAAGTCTTGTAACTCACCCCCTAAATCCCCCTCTCTTTAAGAAATAGAGGGGGACTTGGAGTTCCCCTCTTGGGAGGGGCTAGGGATGGGTAAATAAACACAAAACTTTCATGCTTTGTTGAGGGCGGAAACCCATGTGAGTATATATGAAAGCTGCGTGTTGATTTTTTCCAATATGAAAAAGATAATTTGCTTATGTTAATATATCAAATTTTATGCCACTTTAAATTAGATCAAAGAACGATTTATCAATTTGGCTTAACGCCTTTATTTTTAGACGGTTGAGCCTAAATTACAATTATGTAATGTTCTACATTTAATTATCAAATTTCTGATAGTATATCAGATTTCTGATAGCGTAATGTTGGAAGACTGGAGTAATGGAGCGTTGCCGTCCGCCTGAGGCGGAGGCAGGGAGTATTGGAGTGGCGCTTCACTGCGGAGCAATGTTCAAATATTTCATTCTTCTCCCCCAGAAAATCCTTTGGGACGCCGCCCCGATGGGGCTTCCGATTGTTGGGGGGGTATCTTTTCCTACAAACATTTCGTCCCGCTGGGACTAAAGAATTATCCGCCTTAACCTTGGTGAACTATAGTTTCTCCCTCGTATCAGAGTTAAGCAAAGCGGCCTGCCTGCCTAAGGCACGGTCTCTGATACGTGACGACGTTGCCTGAAATTCTTTACTATTACATCTGTTATTTCAATATCATCGCCTGAAACGCTTCGCCCCTACGCGCGCCTGCCGGAAT
>JAUXGF010000333.1 GCA_030622395.1 Calditrichaceae bacterium | reverse complement strand
ACGATAAACTGGCAATTTACAAATGAAAAGGCAAGGATAAAACTAAAACGGTTGTATCCGTCATTACATGGTTAACATAACACTAGTTCAATTCGGATAAAATTAAGTTGGACGATACCGCGATTCACCCCGATAGGCTGAATTCTCTATCATATTGGGCATTCAATATAACTCTGTTGGTAATAAAAATTATACTTGCAATGATCATTTTTTTCTTGCAGCCCAGTTATGTGCTGGATTTATTCTAATTTTCAATTTAGTCCGAAGATTTTAGTCTGGCAATTTCTG
This sequence comes from Calditrichaceae bacterium, assembly GCA_030622395.1. Lineage (GTDB taxonomy): Bacteria > Calditrichota > Calditrichia > Calditrichales > Calditrichaceae > JAUXGF01. The sequence continues at coordinate 3,954 of JAUXGF010000333.1, read as the reverse complement.
TTTTGATTTCTTCAATAACTTCTAAGTTAAATATCTTTTTTTTCTTACCGCTAGATTTTAATAATTAGATTTTTAAAATGTAAAAACAATCAGCAACAGATATAGCAAAGACTAATTTCTGTTTTTGAAATATTTCTTATTATAAATATCATTTTATAATTTTAGTAAATCAGAAGAAATAGATTCATTCTCATTAATTTCTAAATAATATTCATTATGAATCCTCTCTTGAAGAACAAGGGCACTTAAAGCACAATGAGTCATAATTGTATCTTTTGCTTCTTCATGATCAATACCCAATTTTAATAGACTTTTGAATAAAAAATCAAAAGTAAATCTATCAAAAACTTGATAATACTTATCTAACAATTCTTCTAATATGTTATTTTCCATCATCCTAAATATTTAAAATTTAAATTCACCCTACTCTTTTTTAATGATAAATCATAGCTAAAAATATTATTTACTTCTACACCCAACGGAGTTAAAAGAATTTGATCATAATCTGATGTTGATTTAATTCTTTCGATTAAACCCAATTCAAAACAATAATTGCTGCACCAAGTCAAAAATTCCTGCATAGTTCTGCTTTTATATGAGACATTGAAGAGCCCATTAACCAGTTTAAGCTTGGCAGAATCAAAATTCTGTCGTTTGGGCAACCAGGATCCAGATGTAACTTCTATAAAACGAAAGAACCAATATATATTCACTTTGTGTACTTTATCTTCCCAATTGCCATTTGTTAATATATGAAGAAGTAATCTTTTCTGTTCATTAGTTAAATCAACGGATGATATATTAATTGTTCCACTGGTCAAAGGATTAAAATTTTCAACAAACTTCTTTCCATAATCAGTGAGGATAAAGTCATTGCCATCGTTTGAAACCTCTAATAATTCAAAATCTGTTGCTATGCGCAAATAACAATTAAAATTTGTTTTACTATTAGATTCATTTCTAAAAGGCACAAAAATTTCGTCAAATGTTATCTTTGATTTATTTTGATCTTTAAAAGTTTTAAGTATTTTATTTATCCATCGCAAATAGCAAATTGTATAATTTTTTGGATTAGGTAACGCTAATCCGACATTCAAACTTAAGCGTTCAATTGTCTGCTTGTAAAGTTTTTTAACATACTCTAACGAGTAAGTCTTTATTAAAAGGTCGTATTTATATCCGAACGTCTCGATATTTTTTTTATTTTTTATACTTGTTTCTTCAGCATAAAGAATACAAAATGTAGTACTTACGGGAAAAGTTGCTTTCTTATAATTGAGTACTTGATCAAAGCAATAGGTTAATTTTGATTTAGTATTAAGTAATGTTTCTAATTCAACAACAAGATATTTATTTTGGTTGTTTTCTAAGATAAAATCAATCCGTCCGTAGTCAGTAGAAATCTCTTGTCCAATTGTTGTGGCTATCTTGTAATCAAGAATCGAACTCAACTCACTGAGATTATTCAATAATGTCCATTGTACTAAAGATTCATTCATAACATTATAATTTTCTTTACTTGAAGAAAATACTTTATTTTAAAATTTATGCAGCTAATAAAGTTGCTTCGCTTCCCAAAAATGGGTCAAGAACAGTGTCGCCGACAAATGAGAACATTTTAATTAGGCGACGCGGCAACTCTTCAGGGAACATTGTGATATGACCGTCTTGCCTAACGCCGCCGAAATTCCAATGACCGGAAAAATATTCTTTCCATTCCTCTTTTGTCATTTTTGATTGTTCTTTCAATTCTCTTTCCGGTTTTTTATCCCGGCCGGCCGGGACAAATTTCTTAAAAAGCAGGATGAATTCGTAATCAATTGATAAAATTCCGTTTCTTGGATATGGAAAGCTTCCCATTATACTAGCGCCACCGGTCGTATTTGTAGTCGTTTTCTTTTGCCAAATAATAGCGCCCATATAATCAAATCCGATTGTCTCGCAAAATTTAATAATTTCTGTCCGAATAGGAATCACTTTATATCTACCATAATAAACAGCTCTGGCAAACTGGTCGCCAATATTTACACAAAGTCTGCATCCATTATCTAAAACTCTATAGCTTTCCCGCTAAACCAAATTCAGATTATTTATATAGTTTTCATAGCTATCATTAAAGCCTATCTGGTCAGCGCTTCCATAATCCTTTAACTGCCAATATGGTGGAGAGGTAATAATTAAATTTACTGAATTATCAGTTAATTCAGTCATATTGCGACTGTCGCCATTTATTATTAAATGCTTTGTTGAAATTGACATTAAAAATATCCTAATTAATTTTTTTCAATCTTTTTTTATCTTTGCAAATATAACAAATAGCTGCTTTTTTTACAATTTAGATTATGAAACATTTGAAGCAAATAAAATTAAGTTGGACGACGCCGCGATTCACCCCGACAGGCTGAATTCTCTACTCTATGGGCATTCAATATAACCCTGTTGGTAATAAAATCATAGTTGCAATGATCATTTTTTTGTTTCATTGCAAAGTTCACATTTTTTTAGAATTTCGCAACTGTTATTAATCTTTTTGCCGACAGAGGTTATCACCTAACCATAATAAAAGCCGGATGTTCCGCTGTAACTTCTCCGATAATAGCCGCGCTTTGCACTCCCCTATTATGTAATTCAGATATAAGTTTATTTGATTTACTTTCCTCAACGGAAATTAGCAAGCCCCCGGATGTTTGAGCGTCAAATAAAACCGTTGCCTGCTCTGATGACACTCCTTTATCCATATTAACTTTATCTTCAAGGTAAGCGCCGTTAGATATAGTTCCGCCGGGAATAAGCCCTTGTTCAATCAATCCGATAACTTCTTTGAAATACGGGACATCCGAGGCTTGTATATTAATGCCGACCTTAGCGCCGGCAGCCATTTCATAAGTGTGCCCCAATAATCCAAATCCGGTAATATCGGTGCAGGCATTTACACCGATTTCCTGCATTACTTCGCTGGCGGTCTTGTTAAGTTCAGCCATTACCCGGCATACGCGGTCGGTTAATTCCCCTAAGTCCTTGCCGAATTTTAAGGCGGTGGAGATTATTCCAGTGCCTAAAGGTTTTGTCAAAACAAGTTTATCCCCGGGACGCGCTCCTGAATTGGTAACAATTTTATCAGGATGGATTACTCCTGTTACAGATAATCCATATTTTAACTCATCGTCTGTAGCCGTATGTCCTCCGACAATCACGGCTCCGGCTTCGCTGACTTTATCAAATCCGCCTTTAAGAATTTCCGCTAAAACATCTGTGGAAAATATATTTGTAGAAAAGCAGACAACATTTAAAGCGGTTAAGGGACGTCCGCCCATAGCATATACATCGCTCAACGAATTCGCAGCCGAGATCTGTCCATACATATAAGGATCGTCTACAATAGGCGTAAAGAAATCCACTGTTTGAATGACAGCAAGATCATCCGAAATTTTATAAACCCCGGCGTCATCAGACGTATTTATACCAACTAATAAATTTTCATGCTGCGGCTGCGGCAGTTTTTCAAGAACCTTGCCTAAATCCATTAGGCTGAGTTTAGAGGCTCAACCGGCGCATTTAACTGTTTCCGTAAGACGCTTAACTTTTTTTTGTTCCATGTATTCCTCATTATTTTACAGCCAAAACCCGAATTTCATCAAGGGGTTCGGTAATGCCTGTTTTGTAAAAATAAACTAAAATGAAAGCGGCAAATTTACGCCCGCTGTGAATATTTTTTAGGCGCGGTATTGAAGAATTATATAGGGTAATATTATGACCTTTTAGTTAATTGGGAAAATCGGCGTTCAACAGTAAAAAATAATTTAGCAAAAAAAAAAGCCCCCTTGCAATAAGGAGGCTTTTTTAAATTATTCCGCAGCAGGTTCTTCTAATAACCTTCCGCCTAAGTGTTTGGCGAGAAATTTTTCCATCTCACGATAGAAATCAAATCGATTCTCTTCGTTGCGGAAACCGTGT
>JAUXGF010000427.1 GCA_030622395.1 Calditrichaceae bacterium | reverse complement strand
TGAGAAATCTTTAACTTCAATATTTATAACGCTAAATCCCGATTATCGGGACGCTCCGCTTCGAAATGACAGTTTTGGCTAGTTTTTGTTCAGGCACTAATTAATATACTGCAACAGCCTGATATTCGTGGCGGGGCTATTTCTTACTTCTTGCAGCATCAACCTGTTTTGTCATCGTAAAAGAGGTAAATATGTTTGAACTTATCGAATTTTTATCCGGCGAAGTTCCCGGCGGTGTTTTAATTTTACTGTTCATTTTAGCGGCGGTTAATTTAACCTATATTTTATTAAAATCATCCAAAATTATTTCGCCTGAAAAGTGCAGGAAAAAGCAATTAACCTATTCATTAATTTGTATACTATTATACGCCGTATTATGGATCGCCCTAAAACCGCCTTTACCTCAAATCCGGATTATTGTTTTACCAACCGTTTCGCAAGACGGAAAGTTACAGCTTTCGGAGCAAGCCTTTACATTAGCCGAATTAATGGAACGCCGTGCATTTGATAATCTGGCGGATAAATATCTAATGCACCGCTGGCAGTGGCTTTTTGAAACAATCGGCGAGGATTCCGCTGCAAATTATAAAGTTTGGAAATCAATAGCAGGGCGGATGAATGCCGGTTTAATTATAGAAAGCGCTTTTGATGCGGATAATAATATAAATTGCACCGTTTATTCTTATCAGGATGAAGAAGAAATAAAGTGTTTCACCGCAGAGGCAAAAACAGGGTTATCGCGTTTAATCGAACAATTAAATAAAGAATACGAAGTTTATCAAACCGGCTTGCTAAAAGACAATCCAATCAATAAAAATTATCTTAATGCAAAAATAGCCTGTATCAAAAAAGATTATCATAAAACACAGGCGCTTTTAAATGATAGGAAAGACGCTGAATCTAAAATATTATTAGCCGCATCGTACATGAAAAAAGGTTTGGCTGTAAAAATAGACCGTGAGAAAGCGCAGTATACAAAAATAGTAAACAATGAATTTGAGAAAGCTAAAAAAATATTGTACGAGGTTATCCGTAAACGGCAGGATACGCCTGAAGCCGCGTATATACTTGGCAGAATAGCCCTGCGTGAAGATAGGTATGAAGATGCGGAATTATTTTTAAAAAAGGCTCTCGTTGAAGACCCTTCAAATTGCCGCATACATTATGCGCTTAGTTATTTATTGTCTGTCCGTCTGCAGGAATTAGGTTATAAAAACCGCATAGAAATTTTGCAGAAAGCCGTTTATTTGGATCCGGGATATACAAAGGCTGTATATGCGCTTGCCAGGGAATATTTTTCAAAAGGCACGGGAACGCAAGTCGGCGCCGGCACAACTATGGCAATGCGGATTATAGAAGATTTTTTTAAAATCAAATCGGACGATCCCCAAATTTTAAGTTTATTAGCGTCTCTTTATTTGAAAACCGACCGGACCGACGACGCTTTATCAATTTTTAGTAAATTGCAAGAACGCTTCCCTAATGATTCGAATAGTTATTATAATTTAGGCATTGTATTTTTTCAGAAAAAAGAGTATCCGCAGGCGCTTGAGTATTTTTTAAAAGCCATTGATATGGATAATAATTTAGACGCCTATTTATATGCCGCTGTAACTTACCGCCAAATGAGTAAAAGAGACCTTGCCCTAAAGTATTACCGCGAACGCGTAAAACGTAAATCAGGCAATGACGATAAATATGCCAAAGAAGCCATGAAGGGTATTCGTAGAATTTTAGATGAAATAGCCCGGGAAGAAGAAAATATAAATGAAAAGTAGAGCAATATTCTTATCAACCCCCAAACGAATAACCCAAACAGAACAATATTATAAAGTAAACTTAAATCCTTTATGGCTGAATCAGTATATATTTGAATTGTCCGGTCTAAACGAAAAGCAAACCGCTGTTATTAATCAATTTTCAAAAAACGTCTATCCTGTTTTTGATGTTGTAACAACCGCGCTGTCCGGGATCGTTTTAGTTAAGGCGCATAATTTAATTAACAATTTTCAATTAACAATTAACAATTATTTAAATGATTCGCCAATGCTTAAAAGTTTTTTCAGCCGGACGCTGGATTTTTATTTAAATAATTCAAAGCCCAAATGGCGGATAGGCGGGCGGGTATTGGATTTTAACAAGGCGCCGTTTATAATGGGTATTTTAAATGTAACTCCGGATTCCTTTTCCGACGGCGGGAAATTTATTGAAAAGGAAAAAGCGGTTGAGCATGGATTAATGATGATCGGGCAGGGGGCGGATATAATCGATATCGGCGGCGAGTCAACGCGTCCCGGCTCCGACCCAGTTAGCTTAGACGATGAAATTAAACGTGTTACGCCGGTTATAGAAGGGATACGAAATCATACAAACGCTTTAATTTCGATTGATACTTATAAAAGTCAAACCGCAAAAGCGGCGCTGGAAGCAGGCGCCGATATTATAAATGATATAAGCGGCTGCCTGTTTGATCCGCAAATGATTGATACGGCAAAAACGTATAATTGCCCGCTAATTATTATGCACATTAAGGGCGCGCCCAAAGATATGCAGAAAAATCCTGTTTATGAAAATGTAAGCGCCGAGCTTTACCGATATTTTGAAGAACGGATAGCGGAGTTAGGGGAAAGCGGGTTGGATAAGATTATAATTGATCCGGGTATCGGCTTCGGGAAACGCTTAAATGATAATTTGAATTTAATTAGAGATTTGAAAGATTTTTTATTTTTAGGGAAACCTGTTTTAATAGGAACGTCGCGCAAATCATTTATTGGGCAGATATTAAATAAAGAAACAGATAAACGCCTAAGCGGCAGCCTTGCTTCACTAATAATATCTATCGAAAACGGGGCGGATATTGTTAGAGTTCATGATATAGCGGAGACAAAAGACGCCGTTAATATTTACCGCGGCGTGAAGAATTGGAGTGTTGGAAGAATGGAGTAATGGAGTGTTGGAGTAATGGGAAGAATGGAGTGCTGGAAGAATTGGATAGATGAATTGTTGGAAAATTGGAGTACTGGAGTGATATTCCGAAGGAGTCCCTTTGGGAAAAGAATGGAATAGTGATGGTTTAATGGTTAAGATAGTTAAACAGGTAATTCACCTATCCAATTATTCATCAATTCACCAATTCAATTCTTCTCCATTCCATTACTCCAGTACTCCATCACTCCATTACTCCATTACTCCATTACTCCAATT
>JAUXGF010000440.1 GCA_030622395.1 Calditrichaceae bacterium | reverse complement strand
CGCCCTTATCATTTTTGTTATCTTTATTATAATCAGCTCATTATTGGATACTGAACCCAAAGTCGTGTCTAATTCCTATTTACATATCAGTTTAAGCGGCGGTATTCCCGAATACATCCCTCCGGATCCGATTGAAGATTTAATCGGCGGAGCTAAACTTGATATGAAAAAAATCCGGGATGATTTGGAAAAAGCCAAAATTGACGATCGTATTAACGGGGTTTTGCTGGATGTTAATTTTACACAAACAGGTTACGCCAAACTGCAGGAGCTGTATCATCTTATTTCTGAATTTCGAAAAGGCAATAAAAAAATATACGCTTATTTAGGGTCTGAACTGGCGTTTACAAAAGATTATTATATTGCCTGCGCCTGTGATTCAATTTTTATGGCCCCCTCCGCCAATTTATTTTTAACGGGAATAAATTCAGAGATTACCTTTTATAAAGGCTTCTTTAAAAAAATAGGCGTTGAAGCGGAATTTGTTCATGTAGGGAAATATAAGAACGCCCCCGATACTTACACCCGCGACAGTATGAGCCCGGATCATCGTTATGTGCTTGAAAATGTACTCGATCAATATTATGACGATATTATCAACACTATTGCCGGGAGCCGCGGCTTACCGAGGATGCAAGTAGAAAATCTAATAAAGGAGCAATCCGGTTTTACAGGCAATAAAGCCAAAGAATTAGGTTTGATTGACGAAACCGCTTTTTACAGCGACGTGGAAGATCGTTTCAATTTAACAGGAGAAGAGCCGTACCGCCTTTCCGCAATTGATTATGCCGAAATCCCGGCAAGTTCATTAAAAATTAGAAATAAATCTCGAATTGCAGTTATTTATTGCGCCGGAGTTATTGCCAGCGGCGGCGATTCGGATGATCTCCTGATGGGACAAATTTCAGGAGCGCGTTCTATAATAAATAATTTAGAAAGAGCGGCGGATTCAAAAACCACAAAAGCAATAATTTTAAGAATTGACAGTCCCGGCGGTTCAGCCGGGGCGTCAGATGAGATTTGGGACGCAATATTAAAAGCGCGCCTTAAAAAACCGGTAATCGCCTCGATTTCCGATTACGGGGCTTCAGGCGGTTATCTCATTGCCGTTGCCGCCGATACATTGATCGCCGCGCCTGCCAGCCTGGTCGGTTCGATTGGCATTTTCGCCGGAAAATTTAACCTGGCAAATTTATATAAAAAACTGGACTTAAAAACCGAAAGCGTAAGCCGAGGGGAAAACGCCGCTCTTTTTTCTGTAATGCAGCCGTGGAAGGATTCCGAAAAGACGATTATATTTAATCTCATCAGCGACTTTTATGAGAAATTTGTTCAAAAAACAGCTAATGCCCGTCAATTAACTTACGGGCAGGTTGACCGGATTGCACAGGGACGGGTATGGACTGGGAAACAAGCTGTCGAGGTTGGATTATTAGACGCCACAGGCAGTTTTTATTCCGCTGTTGAAGCTGCTAAAGAACTTGCCAATATAGATAAAGACGAATCCGTACGCCTTACTTATTACCCGCGAAAAAAATCAGCGCTGGATCAGTTGTTCAGCGCAATCAGCATGCGTATGAATATATTTGACAATATTGAAGCTGTCTATTTAAAAAGAACAATCAATTATATTAATAGAATTCAAAACAAACCTATGGCATTAATGCCTTTCCGAATCCAATGGAATTAATAAAAAATATCTCAATTTGCCACATTTTTAGACGAGTATAAAAACGTTTTTTAATCAATAGTTAATGGAAATATCCACAATGAATACAAAAGTCGGCGAAGCTTTAAATTTTATCAATTCTCATACTTCATTACAGCCCAAAGCGGGAATTATTTTAGGCAGCGGTTTAGGAGCCTTTGCCGATACTTTAGACGATAAGATTAAAATACCTGCCGCTCAAATTCCCCATTATCCTAAATCAACAGTTGAAGGGCATGAAGGGTTTTTAGTTTTCGGAAAACATAAAAATATACCTTTATTGACTGTGCAAGGACGCACTCATTATTATGAAGGTTATACGCAAAAAGAAGTGACTTTTGTAGTGCGCATCATGCAGGCAATTGGGATTAAGGCGCTGCTTGTTACTAACGCCGCCGGCGCTATAAATCCGCGTTTTAAACCGGGCGATATAATGCTTATCACCGATCATGTCAATTTTTTGTTTGATAATCCCTTAATAGGAAAAGCCGAATTTGGAGAGCCGCGCTTTCCGGATATGTCAAACGCATATACGCAGGAATACTTTAATCAAATCGAACAAATTGCTTTGGATTGTAATATTGCCCTGCGCCGCGGCGTGTTGTGGGTATCCAGCGGACCAAGTTACGAAACCGCAGCCGAAGTAAAAATGATCCGAAAATTTGGCGGTGACGCCGGCAGCATGTCAACCGTCCCGGAAGTTATAACCGCAGTCCACGCCGGGATGAAGGTTATCGGACTTTCCTGCCTAACTAATTACGCAACGGGAATCAGTTCTCAAAAATTATCACATAAGGAGGTAACTGAAACAGCCGATTTAGTTAAAGAAAAATTTTTAGCCTTAGTTTCCGGCATAATAGGAAATATATTCAGCGGCTTTTAATATTGTCATACAAGTCTTATCATAATTACATATAGCCTCGTTTTACTCCGGCATTATTTTTAACATTGAATAAAGTGTCCACTAATTATATTTCTCGATTCTATACTAAATAATTATTTACTGTTATAACAGAGCGAAATTGCCTATATTAAAATTACTTTTAATGCGCAATAACTTGTTCTTCTTCACTTTACTAATCTGTTTTTATTTCGGCTTGCAGTGATTGCAGTCATAGTATGTCATATTTGAAGCTCTATTTTAGTTAATATCAATTCATTTTTAGAGCAGGAGGTGCTTGTTATGAAAAAATATTTTTTAACCATTTTTTTATTATTCTTTATTCTGTTAAGCGGCAATGTCTGCTTCTCACAGGTTACTGTAACATTG
>JAUXGF010000030.1 GCA_030622395.1 Calditrichaceae bacterium | reverse complement strand
GAACTATGTCGTTTGCATAGGTAATAAATAAATTAAATTACAAAAGACAAAAAAAAATCACAAATAAATAACAATGCCCAAAATTCAAAGTCCCAAACCCATATATTATCTTGAGGAAAGAATATTTAAATTCGCAAAAGCTGATGAATTAAAAAAGATATTTTCTTCAATAGTTGAAAAATCAAAATAATAATGACTTTTGGTAACAGCTATTTGTAATTTGGTTATTGTAGTTTGAAATTTATTTGGAATTTATGATTTGCTATTTGGGATTTGAAGTTCATAATCCCGATTATTTATGTGCTTGTCCTACTATATATTGTGATATGGATTATGCTTGAAGAATCGAATCTATTAATTTTAAAGTTTAGGAGGCATATTGCCTGAATTAATTATACCCGCTCTAATTTTAGGCGGATTCGCCTTGATATCATCAACAGGTCTTTTAATAGCCTCAAAGAAATTTTATGTTTATGAAGACCCGAGGATTGAAGAGGTTAACGAATTGCTGCCTGGAGCAAATTGCGGAGGCTGCGGTTTTGCCGGCTGCTCGGCTTATGCGGAAAATGCGGTTAATACCATGAGTCTTGATACAATCTGTCCTGTCGCCGATTCGGAAACAATGGAGGCAATTGGCAAAGCGCTGGGTCTGGAAGTTAAAGTTGGCGAAAAACAAGTTGCCTCGCTGATGTGTAAAGGAACAACACAAAATTGCAAACCGGTTATGGATTACAGAGGCATTCAGGATTGTTGGGCAATGATGCTGGTGGGGGATAGCAATAAGGCTTGTTCTTTTACATGTCTCGGATTGGGATCATGCGTTCTCGCCTGCAATTTTGACGCTATGCGCATTGAAGACGGCATCGTTGTGATAGATGATGAAAAATGCGTCGGCTGCGGTAATTGTATCCCGGCATGTCCAAAAGATCTTTTACATTTGCGCCCTGTTTCTAAAATTGTAACTGTCAGTTGTTTTAACACAGACAAAGGCGCGGACGCCAGAAAAGCCTGTGCCGTAGCTTGTATCGGCTGTATGAAATGTGAAAAAGTTTGTGAATCTGACGCTATTCATGTAACTAATTTTTTGGCAAAGATTGATTATGAGAAATGTACTTTGTGTAATAAATGTGTCGAAGCATGTCCGACAAATGCAATTGAAATACGGGGAATAGAAGCGCATGAATAATACATTTAAAATGGGCGGCGTTCATCCGCCGCATGAAAAACGATCCGCTGCTCAATCCATTATTTACGGGGAAGTCCCGCAGCAGCTTTTGATACCCGTGCATCAGCATATCGGCAGACCCTGTGAGATAGTTGCAGCTAAAGGCGATGAGATTTTCCGCGGTGATTTAGTGGCAAAATCAACCGGATTTGTTTCATCGAATGTGCATTCGCCGCTTAGCGGGAAGGTGCAGAAAATTGTTAAATTTGTTCAATTAGGCGGTCAGATAAAAGAATGCGTTCTGTTGTCTCCGGATAAAGCCGGTGAAAGTTTTAAAAATATTATTGAAGCGGATAAAAAGAAAGATATAAATATCGACAGCCTTTCAGCAGATGAAATACGGAATAAAATATCTGAGGCCGGGATCGTCGGAATGGGCGGAGCCGGCTTCCCGACTCACGTTAAACTATCGCCGCCTCCTGAGAAAAAGATCGATTCGCTAATCATTAACGGGGCTGAATGCGAGCCTTACATCACGGCGGATCACCGCGTTATGCTGGAGCAGAGTTCGGAATTGTTAAAAGGGATTCTTATCCTGCAAAAGTTATTCGGCGGCATTCCTATTTATATCGGAATAGAAAAGAATAAACCGGACGCTATTGAATTAATCCAAAAAGAAACCGCAGAATATAAGGATATACAGGTTGTGCCTCTAAAAGTGAAATATCCGCAGGGAGGCGAAAAACAGCTTATCAAATCAATCCTAAATAGAGAAGTTCCGTGCAAAGGCTTACCCATGGACGTCGGGGTTGTAGTGCAAAATGTGGCTACAGTGATAGCTGTTCATGATGCTTTTTATTATAATCGTCCTTTAACTGAACGCGTTGTCACTATTTCCGGTAACCTGGTTAAAAATCCGGGCAATATAATGCTGCCGGTCGGAGCGCCTGTTTCGTATGTATTTGAAAAATTTGAAATAGATACAGAGAAGGTAAAGCTTTTTATCTCCGGCGGACCTATGATGGGCAGAACATCCTGTTCATTTGAAAGCCCAATTTCAAAAACTACTTCAGCGCTGCTGTTTTTTGATGAAGATTATTTTTCCGACCGGCGGGAGAATCCCTGTATTCGCTGCGGAAATTGCATCAACGCCTGTCCTATGGGTTTAACGGTAGCTCAATATGTGGAAATGATTATTGCAAATAGTATCGCTCCAAATATTAAAGATTCTATCATGGATTGTATTGAATGCGGAAGCTGCTCTTATGCTTGTCCTGCAGATAGAAGATTAGTTCAATGGATGCGTTTTGGTAAAAATATAATAACAAGAGAGAATTAACCGTGGAAGTAAATCGCTTACTTATAATGGATTCTTCCCCCCAGGGCCGGGTTACAGAATCGACTACGAAAATTATGTACACCGTGTGTATTACATTAATACCGGCGCTTGCCGTATCTGCTTGGATGTTTGGCTGGGACGCTTTACGGGTTATAGCGCTGACCGCAATATTTACAGTAGGTATTGAAGCGTTGATTTCTCGTATAGCCCCTTACAAAATAAATTTTATGGACGGCAGCAGCTTGTTGACTGGAATACTTTTAGCAATGAATGTGCCTTCAAATGCGCCGTGGTGGATGCTTCTAATCGGTTCATTGGTTGCGGTTATTTTAGGCAAGCAGGTTTTTGGGGGATTGGGGCAGAATATTTTTAATCCCGCTTTGGTGGCAAGGGTATTTTTATTGATCTCATTTCCTGTAGCAATGACTTCCTGGCCCCTGCCCGGAATGGCAGTAGACGCAGCCACCGGCGCCACTCCGCTTGGCATACTAAAAACAGAAGGCGTCGGAGCGTTAGCAAATACCAGCCTGGCAGACCTGGCTATTGGTCAGGTGGGCGGATCTTTGGGCGAGATATCGGCGCTGGCTTTACTAATTGGCGCTTTGTATCTTTTATATAAAAGATATATTACCTGGGAAATTCCTATCCTATTTATTGCCGTAGTATTTGTATTTACAGGAATTTTTTATTTGATTGATCCGAATCAATACGCCAGCCCTGTTTTTCATATTTTAACAGGCGGCGTTTTTTTAGGCGCTTTTTTTATGGCGACCGATATGGTTACATCGCCTTTAACCTTTAAAGGAAGGGTGATCTTCGGAATCGGCTGCGGATTGTTTACGGCAATTATCCGTTTGTTCGGCAGTTATCCGGAAGGCGTGTCATTTGCAATTTTACTAATGAACGGGGTTGTGCCTTTATTAGATAAATATTTCCCCGATAAAAAATTTGGGATGGTGAAAAATGGCTAAACAAGAATCAGGATTTAAAGTTATAATCGTTTTAGTATTAATAGCCTTTTTATCGGCTGTTTTATTAGCTTATGTAAATAAAGTAACGCGAGAGCCTATTGAAGAAAATAAAAAGGCTGAAACGAAAAAAGCAATAGGCATTGTTTTACGCGGCTTAACCGGTTATCAATATCCTGAAATTCCGCAGGAGATGGAAGTCGATCGTTCGCCGGTAAAATATTTTATGGCTGTTGATTCTAATAAAAATATTTTAGGCTGTGCTGTTATAGTTAAAGCTCCGAATGGATTTACTAATGATTTTGACATGATGGTCGGCGTTGATTCTTCAGGCTCTGTTATTGACACGTATGTATTAGATCATAAGGAAACGCCCGGTTTAGGCGACGGTATGTCCAAGGAGCCCTTTAAGAAACAATTTAGAGGGAAAAATATAAACAATACAAAATGGCTGGTAAAAAAAGATAAAGGCGATATAGACGCCATGACCGCCGCTACTATTACTTCAAGAGCGTTTACCGCCGGTGTGAAACGGGCTTTAATGACTTATAACAGACTAAGGGAGGACGGCAAATAATGAAAATAGGCGAGAAATTTAAAAAAGCTTTTTTTACGGAAAATCCCGTTACCGGTCTTTTGCTTGGTTTGTGCCCTACATTAGCGGTAACCTCTACGGCAGAAAACGGCATTGGTATGGGATTGGCGACAACGTTTGTTTTGGTCGGCTCCAATGTTGTAGTTTCCATTCTAAAAAATGTTATTCCATCAAGAGTGCGTATCCCTGCATTTATCGTAATTATTGCCACCTTTGTAACCATTGTCGATATGGGCTTGCAGGCTACTATGTTTGAATTGCATAAAACACTGGGTTTATTTATCCCTTTAATTGTGGTCAATTGTATTATCTTAGGCAGGGCAGAGGCATTCGCTTCTAAAAATACTGTTTGGGACTCCTTTGTCGACGGCATTTCTATGGGTTTAGGTTTTACATTTACTCTATTTATTCTCGGCAGTATACGTGAAATATTAGGGTCGGGCGCCATATTGGGCTATAATTTTCTGCCTGAAACTTCGCCCACTATTTTAGTTTTCGTATTAGCGCCGGGTGCGTTTATTACCCTCGGTTTTATGTTAGTCGGGATGAATAAAATTAACAAAGTTTTGCAAGGGAGTAAATCATAATGGCTGAAATGATTTTAATGATTGTTGGGGCGGTCTTTGTAAATAATGTAGTTTTTACCAAGTTTCTTGGCATTTGCCCTTATCTCGGAGTTTCAAAAAAATTGGATACGGCAATCGGCATGTCAATGGCTGTTACTTTTGTTTTAACAATAGCCGGCGCAGTTACTTATATTGTACAAAATTATGTGCTTGTGCCCATCGGTATTCAATATTTACAGACTATTGTATTTATTCTTGTGATTGCTTCCCTTGTCCAATTTGTTGAAATAGTTATGAAAAAAACAGCTCCGGCGCTGTATAAAGCTTTGGGGATTTTCCTTCCTTTAATCACTACCAATTGCGCCATACTCGGCGTGGCTATACTTTCAGTTCAATCTAATCTTAATTTTATTAATACCGTTGTTTTTTCGTTTGCTTCCGCGATAGGATTCGGTCTTGCTTTAATTATCTTTGCCGGTATCCGCGAGGCGTTAGATACGCGTAAAGTTCCCGCAGCCTTTGCCGGGTCGCCGATCGCTTTGATTATAGCCGGCATATTGGCTTTAGCCTTTATGGGCTTTTCCGGCATGGTGAAATAACTAACTATCATTCTTTAATATAGTTAAAGAAATATCTTTATATTTTAAATATACAGCGCGTTACAGAAGTTAAAATTATACAAAAATCATTGCAATATAACCTGTTGCCAACAGCTTTAATGATAATTTATATTTATACATTATTTTAACGAGGCCCAAAATGAAGCGATATTTTATTTTAACATTCATCCTGCTAAGCTTTTTTGTATTAAACATTTTTGCCGGGGATAAGAAATTATTAACCGTAAGCGATATCTTTGTTTCGCAGAAGTTTCACGGTAAAACACTGAATCACGCTAAGTGGTTTCCCGATGGCAAATCATTTACCTTTATCAAATATGATGACCAATCTAATTTCCCTTCTCTTTATAAACATGAAGTAAAAAGCGGCGATGTTTCAAAATTATTAGACGGCGCTGAAATTATAAATCCTCAAACAGGGGATACAATTTTATTTAACGATTATGAATGGTCGGAATCGGGTAAAAAAATATTGCTCAAAGCGGACAGCCGCCGTGTCTGGAGACGTTTTTCCTTAGCTTATTTTTATGTGTACGATCTTGATCAAAAAAAATTACAGGCTGTATCTAACGGCGATGAGCGAATACTGCACGCCAAACTTTCTCCCGACGCTTCCAAGGTCGGCTATGTTTACGAAAACAATCTATTTATAAAAGATATTAAAACAGACTCTGTTCAGCAATTGACAAAAGACGGCTCTGAAACAATCATAAACGGTCAGTTTGATTGGGTCTACGAAGAAGAGTTCGGCATTGCCAACGGCTGGCGCTGGTCTCCGGACAGCAAAAAAATAGCTTTCTGGCGGCTTGATCAATCTATGGAACCGGAATTTAGCTGGATCGACTATCAACCGCTGCATGGGGCTGTGAAAACTATTCGTTATCCCAAAGCAGGGGATAACAACGCCTTTGTAAAGATCGGCGTTATTCATTTGCAAAGCGGGAAGACTGTGTGGATGGATATCGGTGCGGAAAGCGATATTTACATCCCAAGAATTCAGTGGACAAACAATCCAAATAAATTGAGCATTCAGCGTTTAAACCGCCTGCAAAATAAATTGGACTTGTTAATTGCCGATGCAAATTCAGGGCAAAGCAAACTTATTTTAAGCGAAACAGACTCTTGTTGGATTGACTATCTTGATAATATTGAATTTCTGAATAATAAAAAACAATTTGTATGGACGTCAGAGCGCGACGGCTTTCAGCATATTTATTTGTATAATCTGGACGGTTCATTGGCAAGGCAGCTTACAAAGGGCAAATGGGAGGTTGGAAATGTTTACGGCGTAAATGAAAAGAGGCGGCTTGTCTATTTTAGCGCTAATAAGGTTAATATTACAGAAAGTCATATTAACAGCATAAAGTTAAATGGAAAGAGTTTAAAGCGCTTAACCAAAAAGAAAGGCCGGCACAGGGCAAATTTCTCGCCGGATTGGGAATCCTTTATTCTTATGTTTTCAAATTCTCACACTCCGGCACAGTACAGCCTGCTTTCGGATACGGGAGCAAATATCCGTACATTGGAAGAAAACAAGATTGAGGCGCTTGATGAATACGACATATCCTATCCGCAGTTTTTAACCTTTGATACAGAAGACGGCGTTACTTTAAACGCTATGATAATCAAACCAACGGATTTTGATAAAAATAAAAAATATCCGGTTTTAATTTACGGTTACGGCGGGCCGGGTTCTCAAATGGTCCGCAATAGCTGGGGAAGAAGTAACTTCCTCTGGCACAATCTTTTAGCGCAAAAAGGATATATCATATTTTCTCTGGATAATCGGGGCACAGGCGGCAGGGGCAAGGCTTTTAAAAATCTTGCTTATAGAGATATCGGCAAATGGATGATTTACGATCATATCGAAGGCGCTAAATATTTGGCAAAACTGCCTTATGTGGATAAAGAGCGAATCGGTATTTGGGGCTGGAGCGGCGGCGGTTATTTAACGCTCATGGCTTTAACTAAAGGATCGGATTATTTTAAAACAGGGATAGCCGTAGCGTCTGTCAGTGATTTCCGCTTTTATGATTCTATCTGGACAGAGCGATACATGGGCCTGCCTCAGGATAATGCAGCGGGATATGATTCGACTTCGGCGCTTAACTATGTTGATAAATACAAGGGGAATTTACTGATTATTCACGGCGCGGCGGACGACAATGTGCATACCCAAAATAGCATGCAGTTTATAGAAAAGATGCAGTCAGCCAATAAACAGTTTAATCTGATGCTGTATCCCGGCAAAAACCACAGTCTGCTTGGCAGGAATACCCGCCTCCATTTATATACATTAATGACTGATTTTATTTTAAAAAATTTGTAGGAGTAATGTTTTTAAGAAAAGTTTTGGACCTTGATTATAAATGGATTAATGGAGTACTGGAATATTGGAGTGTTGATTGAAATCCATTACTCCAGCACTCCAATCTTCCACTATTCAATTTTCCCTCGTATCAGAGTTAATCCCGATTATCGGGATGATACGTGACGACATTGCCTGAAATGCTTCACCCTTACATCTGTTGTTTCAATATTATCGCCTGAAACGCTTCGCCCTTACCCCTTACGCCTGCCGGAATAATTCCCCTAGTGTGTATCAGAGACCGCTTCGCTTAACTCTGATACAAGAAAAATAGTGCAAGATATTTCAGTATCCACCCCGATGCATCGGGATGGCAATTCAAAAAGCAACCACAAGTTGTATTAGGTTGTAGCCAATTCGAATGATTGCGGGATACATTCGTGCATTCTTCATTGTGAATAGAAGTAATAGAGTATTCGAGTTTAAATCAACTTCTGTCGCCGCTAATCAGACCGCCCAGAATACCGCCGCCAAATCCTGCTACGCCTTTATGCTCGCCTTTACTTTGATATTTTGCCGCGGCAAAAATACGGTCGGCTAATCTGGAAAACGGAAGGCTCTGTAAATAAATCGTTCCCGGCCCGCGCAGGACGGCTAAAAACATGCCTTCGCCTCCGAACAGGGCGTTCTTAAATCCGCCGACAAATTGAATGTCGTACTCAACCGTAGGCGCAAAGGCTACTAAACAACCTGTATCAACCCGTAATCTTTCACCTTGTTTTAATTCCTTTTTTATGATCGTTCCGCCGGCGTGAATAAACGCTCTTCCGTCGCCCACAAGCCGCTGCAAGATAAATCCTTCGCCGCCGAATAGTCCGGCGCCTAATTTTTTAGTAAAGGCGATTTCAATTTCAATTCCCGAAGCCGCGCATAGAAAGGCGTCTTTTTGGCAAAGGAATTGCCCGCCGAAATTATTCAATTCCACAGGGATAATTTTTCCCGGGTAGGGCGCGCCAAAAGAAACATGACCCTTGCCGCTTCCTTGAAATAGAAATGTGGTTATAAAAAAACTCTCGCCGGTAATCATCCGTTTAAAACCCTTAAACATACCGCCTCCGGTAGAAGTCTGCATTTCGATCCCGTCTTCCATATACATCATAGCGCCGGCTTCAGCCCGCACGCCTTCGCCCGGGTCAAGCTCAATCTCAACAAGCTGCATATCATCACCGAAAATCTTGTAATCAATAATATCACCCATCTTCTTTCTCCTTCTGAAATTGTAGTAGTGTCAAAAGTTTTTATCATTTATTGAATTAACTTTCTATTTTTAAATGGTTTAAACTAATTCCCCCTTAAAAAAGGGGGTAAGGGGGTTGTCTGTAATGTGTTTACAAGAATAAGGAGTTCATTAACTGCATGTTTCTACTTAATCCGGTATTGTACTAACTATCAGTTTTTTACAACCCCTTAATCCCCTTTTCTAAGGGGAAACATGTTCATCTATCTTTGTTGTTTATGCCTAAGAAAACTTTTTTTTATGGATATCAAACTTTTTCATTTTTTCATATAACTTTTGACACTACCAAATTTGTGAAGAATTGAATTAATGGGATTTACGTAGCGTTATCCTAATTGTATGAATAAAAACACACTATTCCAATCTTCCATTACTCCAACACTCCATCACTCCAATCTTCTACTATTTCAATATCACCAATTTCTCGATCACTTCTTTTTTATCTTCATTATCTTTTAAGATTATTTTATAAAGATAAACCCCGTTTGCAAGCTCATCGCCGTCTTTATCCAATCCATCCCATCCATTCTCAGGGACTTTATTATATCCCGCGTATGTTACGCCTTCAAGCTGTTGAATGAGCCGTCCGTTGATAGTATAAATTTTAATTGTAACCTCAACATTATCCCGGTTAGTCTGAAAAGTAAAACTGGTAGATTGTGCAAATGGGTTAGGATAATTTACAACGTCTGCAAGCAGCAGTTCGGAACTTCCGGTAATTTTAAACGTGCATTCCTGCTCGGCGGGATTGTTTAAATTGTCAAAAACAGAAAGTTTAAGGGTATGATCGCCGGATTTTATATCGTCGACCGGATAGTTTATATATCCGTTTGTAAAGCTGTTTTTTTCATAAAAAAAGAATCCCGAAATATTCTTTGGCGTATCGTCGTCAATATGCAGTAAAATATTATGCCCTGCTTCACCGGTAATATTGATCCCGTTATCATCGCTTATTGCGGCGATCAAGGTAGGGTTTTGAGGGATGAAATCGCCTGAAGAGAAATTTTCCTGATCCTTAAAGTAAATATCGATTTCAGGTCCTTCTGTATCTACAATATTGGTTGACCCATTTAGAAGTAATGAATTGTTATAACCCAGGGCGGTAATATTGTTTTGTTCATTCCAGGCATATAAGGCGAGGCGTCCGGTTGGCTTTTTGTAATAGCGTATTGACCTTGGAACAATGAACTGTCCGGTAATCAGCCCACCGGAAACGGTTAATTCGCCTTTAAAGATAATAGGTCCCGATAATGTATAGTATAATCCGCCGCCTGTGTTAACGGAATCATAACGGGCGTCGTTTGCAATTAAAACAGCCCCGCCGTTAAAATCAGATGTGAATTGACCGTTAACCATGATACTGCCTTTTACTTCGACCTTGCTTAACGCTTTTAAAGTATCGGGCGGCGTAATCGAAGTTATTTGCACCTGCTGGCGAGGATCCGCAAGTTTCATAGTCGGATCGGCAAAGAGGTGGTACTTTTGAGTATTTGTAATATCTGTATTAGAAGCAGCGGCTAAATAATAAGCATATCCTATACATACCGAAGGCGCTCCGCCGGGGAATAAGTACTGGTAAAAGCTTTTGTTTAAAGCGAAATTCGGGCCGGAGTTTGAAGGCCTAACAGCGGTTATCGCGCCAATTATTCCGCTGCTTTTTTTCCAGATTAAAGCTTCCGGGAAGCAAGGTTCGTGCGGGTCGTCATATTTACCGAAGCTGCATGTACCGGCGATCATAAAAGGAAGTTTTTTCTCATTACTGATACGGTTTAAATCGCGGTTCATATTAAAAACAGATTCGTGCGTCCATCCGGTCGGCGAGCCGTGCCCAAGAAAATTAATAATTAATGTACCCTGGTTTATGTAATCAATTATATCCGAGTTGGCTTCCGGTTTAAGTCTTTCAATGCCGCCGGGTTTTGAGGGATAAGCTGTAAGATATACTTTTTTAATGTTAAACTTAGCCAATTGGGACATGCTGGCTAATCTTTCCGTATCTCTCTGATGCCCCCATTCGGTGTCTTTCGGGTCGTTATTTTTTCTTTCATCATCGGCGACAAAAGTAATTACGGTCTGCCAGCCGTCCTGAATAGAATTGTTTTCATAGTCTATAAGTTTTTCCACTATATGCTCTGCGTCGATTGTAAGGTAAACCGGTAAACGTCCTATAGCAAGATCCGGCTCATAACCGCTTGAAGAATAATTCAAATCCACAAAAAAATTATCTGTAGTCCGGCTATTAATTTCTCCAGGATTATATATCTCAAAAGGAGGCACGCGCATAGTGTCGGATATAATAATATTTCGATAATCATAATGTCCGTCGCCGAAAAGTAAAACATAAGACGGCTTGTCATCCTGCCAGTTATAATAAGCGTAACGAATAAAATTACGAATAGCCGTCGGATCGGGCACGCCATTGTTAAAATAAAAATAAATTTCTTCCGTTGTAATAACTTTGCTTGTTAAATGCGAACGCAAATCAGCTATTTGCTGAGCGTACGGCGTAAATGTTTTATGAGTGATAATTAAAAAATCAGCCTGGTTGGAGGCGTTTAATAAATCCTGTCCCGGTACGTATGATTGCAAAGAAGATACATTTTTAATTTTAGATGATGACAGACTGCTTACTAAAATATTCT
>JAUXGF010000253.1 GCA_030622395.1 Calditrichaceae bacterium | reverse complement strand
TAGATAAGGAAACGCCGCATAAAACGCTTAAGAATATGATAGGACCAGGAACGGCGTTCAACCGGAAAAGAGGGCGTATTTCATATTTTTTGATCCGCGAATAAATATACGGCACAATTATAAATAAACTGCCCCCGAAAATAAATATAAAACGGGCGTTTTTTTCAAAATCCTGCGCTCCTAAATTTATGCCTATAAGAATGCTGAAAAAAAGAGTTAAAATAACTATTCCAACCAAAATAGCTAAAATAAGCAGCAGAGCTTCTACAGGTTCAGGAAATGATTTTTTTGACATAGATAACGCCTTTCAATTTACAGTCTACCGCGCCGGCGGTTAATGGAATTGGATTAATGGAATAATGGAGTGATGGAGTAATGCTCCGAGGGAGTCCCTGCAGGAGAAGAATGGAATATTAGGATATCTGCAATAGAAATGAGATGTAACCATTTAACCATTAATCCAATACTCCATTACTCCAATTCTTCTCCAATCCATTAATTCAAAAATTCATCAATTCATTAATTCAATTCTTCAATATTCCATTCTTCAAAGACCTCAAAGGTTTGGGAAAACCTTTGAGGTCTCTTCCATCACTCCATTAATCCAACTCTTCACCCTTTTTGTTTTAATTGATACAAAAACAATGCAGCCGAAACGGCTAAATTCAGCGATTCGCCGTAACCGGGTTTGGGGATAGTTACTTGCCTGTCGCAAATTTGTAATAAATCGGCGGCTATACCGTGCGCTTCGGATCCGAAAATAAGCGCAACATTTTTGCCGGGTTTTAATTTGTATAAAGATTCAGCCCCGTTTACAACCGCGGCGATGAAAGAATAACGGTGCGTTTTATTAAAATTAATTAAATCATGCACGCTCACCTGTTCGTATAAATCCATATAAGTTACATAACCGGTTGATGCGCGCGCTACTTTCGGCTGATACGGATCGGCTGAACCGGGGCTTAATAAAATTGTTTTAATGCCAAACCAGAGCGCAGTTCGAATAATTGTGCCTAAATTTCCCGGATCGCTAATGCGGTCTAAATAGATTATTTCGCTGCTCTGCGGGGGATTGCTTTGAATATCAAGCGTCCGCTTTTTGGTAACCGCGGCAATCCCTTGAGGAGACCGCTCGTCGCTGATACGCGCAAAGTCCCGTTCCGAAAGGCGGTAAATGGGGATATTAACCTTTGTTTTATCTTTTAGATTTAATTCGTCAAGCAAAGCGATACGACGCTCGTTTAACAAGATTTCCTGTATGCGGGGATGGGGAGCGTTGACTGCGCTTTCAACAGCGTTGACCCCGCTTATCATATATAAACCGCTTTGATCGCGGTATTTTTTTTGTTTCAATTTAGCTAATTGAAGCAGGTAATTCTTACTAACCGTTTGCAACTTTTAATCCCTGTTTTTAGTTAAAAGAAGGCTCTCTTTAGTATAACGCCTGAGAATATTTTCTTTAGTGACTACCCCCTGGTAGATCATGGTTTCGGTAGAATCAACAACAGACAGCAATTCCGAATCGTCGATTTCCATTTTGCGCAAGGCTTCCGCCATAGTATCGTCCGGTTTAAGCACAAAAATATTTTCGCTCATAACATCGGTGGCTAACAGCAAAGGAGCCAGGTCGCGGTCGAATAAGATGGGTCTTAAATCGCGCATAGCGATAATCCCGATTACTTTTTTATTTTTATTTATGACCGGAAAAGATGAATATCTTGTGTTCATTAAAATATTTAAAATTTCATCAAAACCGGTTGAATCTAAAATTACCGGAGCCTCGGTAATGATCAGATTTGTAATGCGTTTATTTTGTAATATATCGATATTACGCCCGCTGGATATACGGTTTGAAAAGAATGAAATTCTCATAGTATAGATTGATTCTTTTTCCAGCCAGCGAGCCACGAGCGTAGAAGCGGCTGTGCTCAGCATAAGCGGCAGGATAATCTTATAGTCGGTTGTCACCTCGAAAATAATTAATAAAGCCGACAAGGGCGCATGGATAGTTCCGGCAACAACAACGCCCATACCGACAAGAGCGTACGCTCCGGGCGGCGCGGCAATATCGGGAAACATATATCCGGCGATATTGCCGAAAAGAGCTCCGAACATAGCGCCGATGAACAGAGAAGGCGTAAATAAGCCGCCGGTGCAGCCGGATCCGAGCGTAAAAGACGTCGCTAATATTTTAGCGATAACTAACATGGCTAAAAGATAAATTTCCGGTCTGCCGACAAGAGCCGTGTGTGTGGCGGAATCGTCAAAGCCGTATAATTCCGGGATCCAAAAAGCGACAACACCGGTAAGCAATCCGCCCAACGCCGGTTTAACCCATTCCGGCAGCGTTAATTTTTGTTCAAATATATCTTCAACGCCGTAAAGCGTTTTAATAAAAATAACCGATAGTACGCCTCCTAAAATTCCCATAACCAGGTATAAAGGAAATTCCGCCGGGCTGTTCAATGTATACTCCGGAATTGCAAACATAGGGCTGCTTCCGATAAGATACCTTGATATGGCTGTAGCGATAACCGATGAAACTACGATTGGCGTAAAAACGCTTAAACTAAAATCCACTAAAATAATTTCAATAGTAAAGACAACTCCGGCGATAGGAGCGTTAAATACAGCGGCGAGACCGGCGGCTGTGCCGCATCCGACTAAAACTTTTACACGCTGCTGCGAAACGTGAAAAAATTGACCGATTCCCGAGCCGATAGCCGCCCCGATTTGTACGATTGGTCCTTCCTTGCCCGCAGAGCCCCCGGATCCAATAGTTATTCCCGAAGTTAACGAGGTGAGCACAGCCACACGGCGGCGGATGTAACCGCCTTTATTAGCCACAGCTTCCATAACCCCGGGGATACCGTGTCCTTTAACTTCCGGAGAAAAGTAGTAGGTTAATAAGCCCACCGCCAATCCGCCGACAGCCGGAAAGATGAAGCGTAAATAATTAGCCGTCTGATCGGAGAATACCTGAAACCCTCCCTGTTCGAAGAGACCGAATCGAACAAATTCAACGATCAGGTTTAACAGGTATGCGCCGAATCCCGTCAGAGTTCCAACCACACCGGCTAATAAAAGCAAATAAAAATCACTCGGCGTATTATATTTATATAATTTCCGTAATGTTTTAATTTGCCAGATACGGAAAAATTTTTTAGCGTTCATTTTTATCAATCTATTATTTATCTTATTTACGAAGCGTCGTACTCAATCCCGATTATTTGGATGAAAATAATTTTCATTTATTTTATCCAAGTCCTCACCTGTTTTGTGTAATACGGGCATTGTGCCGTCATCATGTAAGAAATCCTGTAAGGAAAGAAAAGAATTAAATCATACCAACTGTTCGAGATACGCTTAATTGACAATTATCAATTATCAATTATTTGTTTTACCAAAAAATCAATAATATCATTAAAGGAAATTTCAACCTGTTTGCTTTGATCCATAATTTTAACTGAAAAAACTTTTTCTTTTAATTCGTTTTCACCGAGCAGCAATACAAAACGCGCATTCTGCCGGTTAGCTTCGCGCATTTGCGCTTTAACGCTGCGTCCTAAAAAATCCTGTTCCGCATGAACGCCTTTGGCGCGTAAAGATTTAAGCCAGAAAAGAGTATGCTTTTTTGCTTCGTCACCGAGGCTTACTATAAAGACGTCCAGACGCGGCGGTTGACCTAATTGAATGTTTTGCTTTTCAGCAGCCATCAAAGTCCGTTCGATACCGGCGGCAAAACCAACCGCCGGCGTAGGCATGCCGCCAAGCTCTTCGGCTAACAAGTCGTAACGCCCGCCGCCGCAAATAGAGTTTTGAGCTCCAAGCGCGTCGCTGGTGATTTCAAAAACCGTCCGGGTGTAATAATCAAGTCCGCGCACCAGGCAGGGGTCTTCTTTAAATGGGATATTTAATTGCCTTAATTGAAGCTTAACCTGGTCAAAATGTGTTTGACAATCATCGCACAGGCATTCGGAAATTTTTGGCGCCTGTTGATTCAATTGAATGCAGGTTTCGTTTTTGCAATCTAATATGCGTATTGGATTTTCATGGAAGCGTCTCTGACAATCGGCGCAATATTTATCCAAATTTGGTTTGATATACTCCTGCAATGTTTTTTTATAGGGAATACGGCAGGTTGAATCGCCCACTGAATTTATTAATAACTTTAAATTTTTTATACCCAGGCGTTCATAAACAGCGAGCGCCAGATCAATCATTTCAACATCCGCCTCTGATCCTGCCGACCCTAAAGTTTCAGCGCCAAATTGATGAAACTGGCGCAGCCGCCCGGCTTGCGGATTTTCCTGACGGAATAGCGGGGCAATGTAATAAATTTTATTTAACGGCGTTTTGGCATAGAGCTTATTCTCCAGATAGGCGCGTATAATAGGGGCTGTCATTTCCGGTTTTAGGGTTAATTGTTTTTTGCTGCGGTCTAAAAACGTATACATTTCTTTAGAGACAATATCCGTAAGCTGACCAATGCCGCGGGCGAACAGTTCTGTCTGTTCAAAAACAGGTGTGCGCAATTCATAAAAATTATAAAGCAGCATAACCCGCCGGATTGCCTGCTCCAAAGCCGTCCATTTATAGCTTTCTTCAGGTAAAATATCCTGAGTGCCTTTGATGCGTTTTAGTTGTTTCAATGCTATATCCCTTTTTTATAAACAGCTAAAGTTTTGTAGATAATTCATACTTGGGTTGAGCGGTTCAACGTTCAAGGTTCCGGGTTGGTGGTTCCTAACAGGCTAAATTCAAAAGAGTTACACCTTTATAGAAGATGAAAATAATTTTCACCCAATGGGTGAAAGATACTAAACCCTGCATTAGGTAGTAACAATAAGTAATATCAAGATGCTACAACCCTTAAACCTTGAACCCTGAACTTGGAACCGCTCAGTTTAGGTTATATTTGACATAACGGCGTCTATTGAGGCCTATATCAAATAATATCTGATTTATAGCTTGTAAAATTAATATCCCGATTTTTTCTTGCCAACCACGAAGTGGTGCCTGTGGCATAAGACACCCACGCAAGTGGTCACTTCGTGAAAAGACTCAAAGTTTTATTA
>JAUXGF010000018.1 GCA_030622395.1 Calditrichaceae bacterium | reverse complement strand
GCTTAACTCTGATACAAGAAAACTCATAAGCGCCCAATTCCTAATTCCAAATTCGTAATTCGTAATTAAAAAATTCCTACTTCCAAACTCATCCCTATTTCGTAAAAACAAATTTACTCCCCCGCCATCACCACAGCGGTTCTTTAAAAATAATATCCTTACGCTTCGGGCCTGTGGAAATCATTCCTACGGGAACCTCAAGAAATTCCTCTATAAAATCTATGTACTTCCGGCAATTAACCGGTAGTTTGTCAATATCGGTAATTCCTTCTATTTCTTCATTCCATCCCGGGAAGTCTTTGTATATTGGATGAAATTTGTCATCATATTTAACGGCTGCTTTTATCTTATCAAAACCGGATAAGCAGCTCAGCTTGCTTAAGGATATATAATTAAATCCATTAATAATAAATGAGCGTTTCAAAAGAGGCAGGTCAAGCCAGCCGCAGCGTCTGGGACGTCCGGTGGTAGCTCCGAATTCATTGCCGTTTTTCCTCAACTGTTCACCGATTTTATTATCCTGTTCCGTAGGAAACGGTCCCTCTCCGACTCGGGTTGTATAGGATTTCACAATTGCAATACGCTTATCAAATTCTACAAACACTCCCGAACCCGTATAAGCGCCGCCTATGCTCGTTGATGACGAAGTAACAAAAGGATATGTTCCGTGGTCAATATCAAGCAGCGTTCCCTGGGCTCCCTCAAAAAGAATATTATCCCCTTTTTGAACGGATTCGTATATAATCTCCACGCTGTCACATATAAAAGGATATAATCGTTCAGCGGCGGCTTTCAACTGTTCAAGCGATTCGTCTAAATTGATAGAAATTTTACTGGGAGCTTGTTCGATAATTTGCTTATACATTTGCGCATGCTCAAGATAAGTCTTTATAAAAGATCCGTCTAAAATACTATTTAATCTGATGCCCGTTCTTTGAACTTTATCCACATAACAAGGCCCAATGCCCCTGCCTGTAGTACCGATTTTCGTATTGAGCATCCTGTCTAAAAATTTATGTATCGGCGTTACCATGTGCGCCTGAGACGATATAAAAAGATCATCGGGAGTTACATTAATTCCCTTAGAACTCAGGTAATCAACTTCCTCGCAAAATATCAGCGGGTCGACTACGCATCCGTTTCCGATAACATTTTTAGCGTGACCCGAAATAATACCGCAGGGAATGATATGCAGAATATATTCTTTATCGCCGATTACTACCGTATGACCGGCATTTGCGCCGCCCTGGAATCTTACCACCAGATCCATTTTACCTGAAATCAGATCGACTATTTTACCTTTTCCTTCATCTCCCCATTGAGCGCCTAATACAATATACTTTGACATATTAATTTCCCCAGTTTATAGAATGATAGTTTCCGTCTTTCTGTGGGAGATATATGTCGTGAACCTGTCCTTCCCTTAAAGAAAGCGCGGATACAATTTCAAGTTTAGCTTTTTTATGAAATTCTTCAATATTAGCGGATCCGCAAGACGACATGGAAGCTTTGATTTTAGACAGCGCTTCCGGCAGATTATCTCTTAACTTTCCGGCGTATTGTACAAATCCTTCCACCCCTTCGGCAAACTCCATTTGATAATAACGCGCCGCTTTCCATTCCCTCGCTCTTGGAGCGCCTTCGCCCCAGTACGGCTTCATAATCTGGTTATGGATTGTAACCTTACTTGTGGGCGCCTCATCCATTCTGGCAAAATATCTTCCCATCATCACATAATCAGCGCCGAGAGCAAGGGCGATAGTGACGTCTTTGGCGTTGACAATGCCTCCGTCGGCAATAACAGGAATATATCTGCCGCTTTTTTGATAATACTTGTCCCTTGCTTCGGTTACTTCGATAATAGCCGTAGCCAGTCCTCTGCCTGTCCCCTTTTGTTCCTGAGTAATGCAGATTGAACCGCCGCCCATACCGACCTTTACAGCGCGCGCCCCGGCATCGACAAGAAAATCAAAGCCCTGCCCTGTTATGATGTTCCCCCCGATCACCGGCAGATCGGAATAATGTTCTTTTATCCAGCGCAGAGTTTTTTGCTGAAAAACTGAATGCCCGTCGGAAGAATCAACTGCCAGAATATCAACTCCCGCATCCACCAGGGCGGGAACTCTTTCTTTATAATCATGCGTATTAACAGCGGCGGCAGCCAGCAGCCTTTTTTCTTCATCTACAACTTCCAAAGGATTATCAAGATGATTCCTAATATCTTTTCTGAAAACTAAATAGCGCA
The DNA here is from genome assembly GCA_030622395.1 of Calditrichaceae bacterium. Classification (GTDB taxonomy): domain Bacteria; phylum Calditrichota; class Calditrichia; order Calditrichales; family Calditrichaceae; genus JAUXGF01. The sequence continues at coordinate 10,505 of JAUXGF010000018.1, read as the reverse complement.
ATTTATTTTTATCATTCACAATAGGCAGCACTGATTGATGACTTTCCATTAAAAGCGCGTTTGCATCTTTTATGTCCTCAATATTAATACCAACCGTTAAATTTTCTCTTTTAATCATCCTGTTATGCACTTTAAGATTTTCATGAAGCTTAACATCGTAATCATTTTTTGTGATAACGCCGAGAAGCACTCCGGTTAAATCTACAACCGGAAAAGTACCATATCCTTTTTTGCGAGATAATTCGTATAACTCAACAATAGAAGTTTCAGGCTTTACTGTTTCGGGTTCTACAAAACCCGCTTTATAATTTTTAATTCCCGACACCATTTGCGCCTGTTGTTTTATGGTTTGAGAGCTGTAAATAAAAGCCGTTCCTCCCAGCTTGGCAAGCTCGATAGCCATATCTACCCCTGAAACCGACTGCATTGCGGCTGCAACGACCGGCGTATTGAGGTAATATTTCGGCTGGTTATTTTCGGAATGCACAAGCGGAGTGCGCAATGATATATTTTCAATTTTTGTTTCTTCCGTAGTTAAGCCGGGCAAAAGTCGAAATTCCATCAGCGTTCTGGATGGTTCAAAGTAGATTTCTTTGGGCATGTTTTACTCCTATGATTGATCTTCAATTAAATTTTATAAGTTTACGAAAAATACTCATAATTCTAAAATAAAAATGACAGAAAGTTTAAATTAAATTTAAGAGAATAGACGCTTGGCGCTGGATGCTGGTTACTGGTTACTGGATGCCGGTTGGAGCGAAGCGGAAATCCTTCTTTTGCGGGGATACTGGATGCTGGATGCTGGATAGAGCGGAGCGGAAATCATGCTTTCGCGGGGGATACTGGGTGCTGGATTCTGGATGCTGGATACTGATTACCGATTACTGCTTACCGATTACTGCCTACTGCTTACTGGATTCCGGTTGGAGCGGAGCGGAAATCATACTTTCGCTGGGATACCGATTACCGGTTACTGATTACCGATTACTGGATGCAGGGATGCTCAAGCCTCTTTATCCAGTATCCAGTAACCAGTATCCAGCAACCAGTACAGGTTTTATCTTTTTAATGTATAGATATTGCACAAAATAAAGCGCTTTATTTTAATACGGTTTTATTTTCATTTTCATCCCTGCAATTTAACAAACTTAAGAACCTATAAATAACGTATTTATTTTAACATTATTAAAAATAATTTCAGTTTTTATCAAATATCAGCGGCTTTGGTATTCAATTTGTAGGATAGATTAAAATTGAAGATCTAACTAATCTTAAGGGTGAAATTTAGAATCAATGTTTGCTTAACCGGGGATTAGGAATTAGGAATTAGAAACTAAAGCAATTCCCAGTTCTAAAGTTATTCCGAATATAGAAATCAAATTACAGAATAAAGAATATATACTGGAACAGAAATGGTTTGTTGAATTTATGAAATCCCGACTGCGGGGCAGTTTAACCATTTCGTCTTGACAGTTATACCGATACTCATTATTGTAAATCAATTGCAGATCGGTGTACCAATTATCAATTTTCAATACATCAATTATTATAGGAGGTAAAATGCGGGGCGTAATCATTTTTCTTTTTCTTTTTTTTATTACAGCTTATGCAGATGATGAAGGAGGACAAAAAACAAAGGCGGCTGAACAAAATCAACAAACTACTGACAGCCTGACGCAAACTAACAGTATTAATAAACTGAATATGAATGATTTTAAAAAGTTTTATATTGGGTATAATAATTCTGAAGGCTGTAAAAATCTGTTTACTATGGAAATTAAAGCTCTTGACTCTCTGGATAATGAAATCAAATTTCAATACACTATGAATTCAAAAAATAACCGCAAAGATGAACAAGGTAAAATATTTTTGGATAAATCTACCATCAAATTTGCCATGCTGGATGAAGGAAAGATTTTTCAAACAGAAGAAGGAAAAATTGTTTTTGAGTCAATTAAACAAGATTCATTAAATTATTGGGAAATTAAGGAGAAATAATCATGAAGTACACAGCAATTCTTATTTTATTAGTAACTTTCTTTGGCTGCGGCAATCAACAAAAAATTGACCAGTTAACAGAAGAAAATCAGACTTTACAATCCAAAGTTAAACTTCTTGCCGAACAGTCTAATATGAAAGACGAATTTGTTGAAGAATATACAAAAACAGTCAATGATATTTATGACAATTTAGAAAACATCCGCAAACGCGAAGGTTTCATCACAAAATATTCTAAAAATGTTGAAAAGGATAAAGAAGCTTCTATCAAAGATAAAATGCTGCAAAATATAGCCAGCATGGACTCATACATAAAAAACAGTAAAAGCCAGCTTAAACAATTAAAATCCAAGATAAAGAATTCACAAGTAAAATCCTCATCCTTCGAGGAGATGGTTGAAACCTTAAGCCGCACTATAGAGGAAAAAGAAACTCATATTATCGAATTAAAAGAACAGGTGGACAAATTATACATACAAGTGGCTGAGGTTGAAGAAGACCTGCAAAAAAGTAATGAAGTAATAGAAAAACAAACCGAAAAAATAAATACAGCCTACTATGTTATCGGGACAAATAAGGAATTAAAGAATAAAAAGATTATCACCGAAAAAGGCGGTTTCCTGTGGTTCGGGAAAACAAAGATATTAGCCTCTGATTTGCAAAAAACAGATTTTACCGCTACAGATATTTCCGATACCGATAGTATTTCCATCAAACAGAATATTAAAGATATAAAAATAATTTCTAATCATAATCCGGAATCATACCATTTGACAAAAAAAGATGAAGACAAGACAGTTTTAGAAATTATAGACCCGGATGAGTTTTGGAAAATGAAGTATTTAGTAGTTCTTGCAAAAAACTAACTAATAGTTCAGCTATTTCAAACTGCACATTATTATTAAAGGTAATTATTTATAGAACGTAGGGCGTGAGGCGGAGAGCGGAGAGCGTGAAGCGGAGAGTGGAAAAGAGCGGAGATTGGAATTACGTAATACTCTTTTCTTACTTCGCTTAACGCTTCCCGCTCTACACTATACGATGTTCCACGGATGTGTCAGGGCAATTGAATTTATACAGGAGCTGAACTATTACAAACTAACTAAGAATATTATAAAAAAAACAGGGCGGAGTAAACGGCAGAGGGGAGGTAAGAGAAGTGAGGCGTAAAAAAAACCAGGGCCTTCTGCCCTTACTCCTGTCCTTTTAAATAGAAATCCTCAATCTTTTCATGCAGCGCCCCCTTAGGTTAATCCGTGTAGTGTCAAAAGTTTTCATCAATTCTTGAATTAACCTCATATTTTTAAATGGATTAAACTAATTCCCCCTTAAAAAAGGGGCCGTGCCTGCCGTCAGGCATGGGTAAGGGGGTTGTCTATAATGTGTTCACAAGAAAAATGAGTTCATTAACCGCATGTTTCTACTTAATCCGGCATATTGTACTAACTAGCAGTTTTTACAACCCCTTAATCCCCTTTTCTAAGGGGAAACATGTTCATCTATCTTTGTTGTTTATGCCTAAGCTAGATAAACTGGAAACAACAAATCTCATCCCGAAGGTTCGGGACCAATTTTTTAGGATTCCATTCTTCTGCGTCACCCACTTGAATCGGGCAGTCATTAATTAAAATTTTCATAACGCCCCGTCCCACAGGGATACTGCGTATGGGGCTTCCCTTTTTTGGGGGTTCTTTTTTCCTACAAACATTTAGTCCCGCCGGGACTAATTCCTACTTCTTACTTCTCGCGCAGCGACCCCCTCGGGGCTACTTCCCACTTCCCACTTCCTACTTTAACTTCCCTCGTATCAGATTAAGCGAAGCGGCCTGCCTGCCTTTGACATGGTCTCTGATACATGACGACGTTGCCAGAAAGGCTTCACCCTTACATCTGTTACTTCAATATCATCGCCTGAAACGCTCCGCCCTTACACCTGCCAGAATAATTACCCCCGTGTGTATCAGAGACCGCTACGCTTAACTCTGATACAAGAAAAAGGGATTACAGAATCGGTTAAAAAGTTTTTAACAATTTTTCACGAATTCAACTCATAAGGGATTAACGCTGACAGCTTTCATATCGTCTCGTAGTTTTTTAAAATTTTTGACCGGTGATCTCCTGCGGATTTCACATAATACCTCTCAACCTTTTATCACCCCAAGCGGTTTTAGCCGGGCTGTTTTAAGACTAATGCCGCTGTTGTGCATAATATCTACTATATCAGACACATCTTTATAAGCAAAAGGCATTTCTTCGGCGATTGTTCCCTTGCCCCTTGCCTGAACAATAACCCCCATTTTAGATATCTCTTTGATTAGATTACGACCCTTTGCCATCCTTTTTGCTTTATTGCGGCTGTATAATCTTCCGGCTCCATGGCAGGCGCTGCCGAATGTCTCTGAAACTGCTTTCTCAGTGCCGGTACAAACAAATGAATATCTGCCCATATCGCCGGGAATCAACACCGGCTGTCCAATGTCCTGATATTTTTTGGGAATAAAAGGACTGTTAGGTCCAAAAGCGCGGGTAGCGCCCTTGCGGTGAACACAAACAGCCTTTTCCTTTGAATCGATTTTGTGTATTTCCTTTTTAGCGATATTATGCGATACGTCATAAACCAAATTAAATTTTAAATCCAAATCGGAAATATTAAATACTCTCATAAAAACGCGTTTAGCTAACGACATGATCACCTGGCGGTTGCTCCATGCGAAATTAGCGGCGCAAGCCATAGCCGCCAGATAGTTTTTACCTTCATTGCTTTGAATAGGCGCCGAAGCTAACTGCCGGTCAGGCAAATGGATGTTGTATTTTTGAGCGGCTTTTCCCATAATCTTTAAGTAATCGTCGCAAACCTGGTAGCCAAAACCGCGCGAGCCGCTGTGAATTAAAACTACAATCTGCTCTTTAAACAAGCCCATAGCCGCCGCGGCTTTAGGATCGTAAATTTTATCGACTACATCCACCTCGAGGAAATGATTGCCCGAACCTAATGTGCCCATCTGCGCCAGACCGCGTTCTAAAGCCCGTTCGCTTATTATTGAAGGATCAGCCCAGGATAGGCAGCCGTTTTCTTCGGTGTATTCAATATCATGTTCTGTTCCGTAGCCCTGCTTAATTATCCATGAAACGCCGGTTTGCAGCAGTTTTTTCAATTCCTGTTTAGTTAGTTTTTTAATAGCGTTAGACGAGCCGAGCCCTGTCGGTATAGTCCTGAATAAATCCTGTATCAATTTATTAAGGCGATTGTCAATATCCCCGCGTTTTAATGAGGTTGAAGCTAAACGCACCCCGCAGTTAATATCATAACCGACTCCGCCCGGCGATATAACGCCATCCTGCCAGTCTGTCGCCGCCACCCCGCCGATTGGAAATCCGTATCCCCAGTGAATATCGGGCATAGCCAGAGAATATTTTTCGATTCCCGGCAAGTGGGCTACGTTAATTACCTGTTGAAGCGGCTCGCCTTCATCTATTAAACTTTTCATCATTTCCAGCGAAGCATAGATTCTGCCGGGTTTATGCATGGCGCCTGTCTGAGGAATTTCAAACAGGTTTTCATGTACCTGTGTAATTGTATGTTCTTTAAATTGCATAGCTCCGCTCCTAAATATCAAAAATGATTCGTGTATAATAATTCTTGTCTTGCCTGATAATTTTAAGTTGATGATAGGTTACTGATTTAATTTCCATTAATTGATCTTCCTGTTCTTTAGGTACATTTAAAATTTGTCCGCTGCAGAAAAGATAATAAACGTTTTCTTTTTGTTCGATATTTATATTTTGAAATTGTGTAAAAAATATCTTTTTAAAAAAAATATAATAATTTAATTCGCCTAAAAATGAAACCAACAAGTCTTCAGGATTCTCTTCACTGAGAGAAAATTCAAAATAATCATAAGAAATAATTTTAACAGGATTAAATATCAAAGAGTACATACCTTTTGCGGCATTTAAAAATAGTGTATTTAAATTGCCGCCCCAAACTTCAATTCCGGTATCCGCGGTATGTTCAATTTCTCTAAATTCAGGCATTGTTAAAAAATCCTTTGTTTAATTGTATAGTCCTCCCGATCCCGATTAATACATCACCTGGTTTTAAACGGCGAACTGGCGTGATCGGGAGGAAATGTATTATTAAAATAGATACTGGTTGGCCTGCCCGCCTCCGCCTTAGGCGGACGGCACCACTCCATTACTATCGAGTAGATCGGGGTCTTCCGTAGCGCAAAGCAACAGTTGTACCCCGCCCCTCACAGAACCGGACAAGCGGATTTCCCATACACACGGCTCTTCGATTAACCATTCAGTGATATTTAAGCTCTACAACAAGGATTCAGGTTCACACGAACTCCGGGAACTGGCCAATTCAGCCACGAAATTAACTGATTAAAGCCAGGCCATGTGTAAGACTTACGCTGACTTTTCTTGTTCAACCATTTGAACAATATTCGGGTAGCGTAATATATAAAATCCCTGCACATTCACAAGTTATCTGTGATGGCGTAATAATTGAGATGTCCTATTATTCGAGATCGAGCCCGGCGGATCATCTCGCCTTCTCACCTATCCATGAAAGTTTTGTGCTCATCGAATAATCATTCCTTGCATAATGTCTATGTTTCCCTTTCACGGTCGATTAATCGCAGGAACTTTCGCTCGGCGGGGGTTAGTCGCTTCATAGCTAAGTCTACCTTATTTATAGACATACCAGTTCCCGTCGCTCGCCTGGTTACTTCTCTGTCGTTGTGTACTTGATGCTGTCTTAGACCCCGGGGGGGGGGTAAACACTCGTCATTAGCGTGCCTTACCCTATAGCCTGCGCCAAACTGGACAGGATCGGCTCTCACCCAAAATACTTGGTTCTCGGGGCTATGTTTCAGATTCAGAGCTACACCCTTCACCTCGTTACACTCGCTTATCTGTCCTTAAAACTTACGCTTTATGGACATTACACTACTGAGCGGTTGACTATACCTTACTCAGGAGGGCTTCCTATTCTCTCTCGGCAGAGAACCAGCGCCAGGTAACCCCATCACTCCAATTCTTCATCAACATTCCATCATTCCAACATTCCATTCTTCCCATTACCCCATCACTCCAACTCTTCCCATTATCCTTCTATCATTTAACAAACTGCTCTACAAAGAATTTTGATGTTAAAGGCTCTCCCGCAGCCCGTTTAATCATATCATTCCAACTATAAACCGCACCCGGTTCAAAGACTTTTTTGCGCAGAAAATCTCCAACCTTACTCTGGTTGACATAACTTACATTTGCGTCCGATTCAAGATTTAAAATATTATGAACCAAATAGTAATGCATTTGCGAGGCAAACATTTCGCCTAATAAATAGTTGTGATAATAACAGGGATAGAGAGCTATGTGGATTTTTGAAGCCCAATCCGGTTCATTGCGTCCTTCAGGTTTAGTTACGAGCTGATATTTTTCTACCATCCGCCACCACAAGGCGTTGAGGTCTTGATCGGGATTTGCATAAAGCTGTTTTTCAAAATCATACATCACCATAGCCCAACGCGCAAAAATGATTTGTTTAAGCCGGGTGTATTTGGCGCTTACCTTTTCGATTTCTATTTTTTGGTTATCCGTTAGTTCCAGCATTTGCCGCATCCAGGCGGCGTTGCGGCTTAATCTTCCGAAAAACATGGCCACAGCCTCCGTTGTAAAAGTATGAGCCGGCTTTCGCAGTAAATAGGGCGTTTGCGGATCATTATATTTATCATAAACCGCATGACCAAGTTCATGTAAAATAGTCCCCATCCACGATTCATTATTTTTTAGATTACATAAAATACGCACATCGCCCTGACGGTCTATATCCTCACAAAAAGCATGCGGATATTTACCTTCGCGCTCATATAAATCGCTGTTCTCAATGATGGATTCCACCGGGAGGCCTATACCTGCAAAAAATTTAACGGCTAATTCTTTGACGTCTTTATCTTTATAATAAACATCTAAATCTATATCATATACCAAGGGCGTTTCCTGAAAGAATGGATCGTGATAATGCCAGGGCATAAATTCCGAAACATTAATGCCATAATTTTTAGCTAAAATACCATCTAATTCAGCCTTTAATTTAGCAAACGGTTCATTAGTTAATTCAAATAATTCACTAAAAATCCGATCGAGTTCCGCCGCATCCTGCTCTTTAGTAGTTAGTGAAAGAGTATGATAATTGTTAAAGCCAAGTTTTTGGGCAGCCTGATTACGCAGCTTTACTAAGCGAATAATATCATCTGCAACAACAGCGCCGACCTTTTTACCAGCCAGCCAGGCTTCTTTTCTTTGATTGGAATTCTTTTCATTTTTTAAAATTTCTAAAATATCATTATTGGTGACAGCTTTCCCTTTAATAGCAGCGCGAAAAGTATTGAATTTCATTTCGATCTCTCTGCCCAAATCAACAATCTTCTCTAAAAGCTCCGGTTCTAATTGGTTCTTTAAATAGGCGTTATATAATACGGTTAATTGACGGGCTAACAGGGAATCCTTCACCTGTCCTGATTTTTTAATCTCTTTAAGCGCTGCAAATTCCTGAGCATTACTATAAACCTGCCGGAGCTTGAGTTCCAGTTCGCCGGCTTTTTTATAATCTTCGGATTTACCGCTGATTGAAGCGTTCCAATTTGCAAGCTTAACCGCTTTTTCCATGGGCTTGATTTTTTTTACATGGGTTGTAATGAAATCCTGCAATTGCTTCTCCTTTTCATTTGAGCTGCATCCAAAAAGAATAATGGCTATTAACAACATAAAACTTAAAACTTGTAATTTCTTCATAACCTTAGCCTTTCATTATTAATTAAATTTAAGTAATTGATTAATCGGAAGGTTAGAAATTAACAAGCGCTAAATTTATTAACAAGTAAAACTTTTTATTACTTTTTTATTAGATTGATACTATCCAAAGATATATATATATACAGATATACAGAGTGTTGCAGAACAACAAAAAAGCCGCTTGCAGCCTTAGTACAAAAATTATCGCTGCTGTTCTAGATAATCGAATTATACATGAAATTCACATTTAGGGCCTGATCTGAAAAAATATTTCCGACCGCCAGAAACTCTTCCAGTGTTTTAATTCCAGGAATAGTTTAAACAGGATTTGGCTTTCTAATTCCATCTAATAAAAATATTCTTTTGTTGAAAGTGAGAAATTGGCTTACCTTTACACTTTAAAGAATTAGGAATACAAATGTACGAATACCAGAAATCAGGACGCTATTTTGCGCAGGTCGCCGATGACATCAAAGATATTGCCGAAGCTGAATTACTCGAACTCGGCGCCGAAGAAACCAGCCATTCCTACCGCGGTATTTATTTTAACGCCGGCCCGGAATCACTGTACCGGATTAATCTGCATTCCCGCTTGATCAACCGGGTACTGGCTCCGCTTAAAACCTTTGATTGCCATTCGGATAATTACCTCTATCAGGTGGGACAACAGATCCACTGGGAAGACTTTCTGAATCAGGAACAGACCCTGGCCGTCTTTGCCAGCGTTACTCAAAGCAATATCAACCATTCCAAGTTTGCAGCGCTGCGCCTGAAGGATGCGATCGTCGATTATTTCCGGGAGCGCGACGGTAAACGCCCTTCCATCGATACGCGTACTCCCGATTTATGGCTGAATGTATACATTGAAAAAAATGTGGCTACTATTAGTGTGGATACATCAGGCGGTTCCCTGCACCGCCGCGGATACCGCATGGAAACAACCCAGGCGCCAATGAGTGAAACCCTGGCAGCTTCGATTATTCGCTATGCCGAATGGGATGGACAAACACCGCTTTACGATCCGTTTTGTGGTTCGGGCACTCTTCTATGCGAAGCCTATTTGGCGGCCACTAAAACGCCATCTGCCCACCGGCGCAGTAAGTTCGGCTTTGAACGCCTGCCAGACTTTGACGCTGTATTGTGGGCAAAAATTAAAAAAGCTGCCTTTAATAAAATACAGCCGGTTAGTAAGAACCTGATTCAGGGCAGTGATATTGATTCAAAAGTGGTAGCAACCGCTCAAAAAAATAGCGCTGTTATTGATCCTACTACACAAATTAAAATCACTCAAAAAGATATATTCGAGATCGAAAGAATAGAAGATACCACCATCGTTTGCAATCCGCCCTACGGAATCCGGATGCAGCAGAAAAAAGATTTGGGTGATTTTTATAAAAATCTGGGTGACTTTTTAAAGCAACGTTGCACCAATTCGACGGCTTTCATCTATTTCGGTGATCGTAAATACATTAAGCACATCGGTTTAAAATCCAGCAATAAATGGATTTTAAGTAACGGCGAGCTGGATGGAAGACTGGTTAAATATGTGATGTACTGATCTATACCAAAACGAACCACAATTAAATAACCGGTCGCTGATGACCGTCATACATTTTATCTCTTTTTGCTTTAATCGCCGGATCGGAAAAATACTCATCAAATGTCATTTTTCTGTCAATGATACCTTTGGGAGTGAATTCAAT
>JAUXGF010000433.1 GCA_030622395.1 Calditrichaceae bacterium | reverse complement strand
TAGTAAAAATGTACAGGCACAGCGTATGTCGTCCGCGTCTATATCAAAAACGGGCACTACTGTGGCCCAGTTTTTAAAAATCGGCGTAAGCGCCCGTTCAATAGGTATGGGAGGAGCGTTTGTCGCTGTGGCAAACGACGCCAGCGCTATATACACAAACCCGGCGGGTCTTGCCCGCGTTTACGGTTACGAAGCCGTCTTTACGCACACGGAATGGATTGCCGGCACTGATTATGATTTTGGCGCAATTTCTTTAAACCTTGGAGGAACCGGCACATTAGCATTTATGGTCGCCTCTTTTTCTTCAGGCGATATGCCCGTAACCACAGTGGAAGAGCCGGACGGCACAAGTGAATTATTTTCAACGCAGGATTTAGCGCTGGGTATTGCATACGCTCGAAATTTAACAAATAATTTTTCCATAGGTTTTACCGGCAAATATATCCATCAACGTATCTGGCACATGGAAGCCTCTACAATGGCTCTTGATGTGGGGCTGTTATTTAATACGCCGTTTTGGGGTATTAAGCTGGGAGCGAGCATTACAAATTTCGGATCAAAAATGCGCTTAGATGGCAGGGATACAAAATTTGCATACGATCCGGATAATAGAAATGTTGGTAATGTTTATGTAGTCAATTCTCAATATGAAATGCAGGACTATGCCTTGCCGCTCTATTTTCAAGTAGGTTTATCAAAAGATGTAATTAATAATGATTACAATAGGCTTACACTGGCAATTGACGCGGTCACGCCTAATGATAATTATGAATCGGTAAACACCGGTTTTGAATATGGCTGGAAAGAGACGGCTTTTATTAGAGCGGGATATAAATCCCTTTTTCAGGTAGATTCCGAAGAAGGACTTACAGGCGGCTTTGGAATTAATTTAAGGTTAGCCGGGACTACAATATTAAAAGTCGATTATGCTTATGCGGATTTTGGTAGATTGGAAAATGCGCAGCGGTTTACATTATCCATTCGTTTTTAATGTTAACTAAAGGTAATAAGTTTTTTCCGAATATGATAGTAATATGAAAAAAGTAAAGATAAGATGTTTTTTTAGGTGATCGAATCATAGCCAAAAATAGACATTGGCAAATGTACCATAACGCAGTACATTAACTTAAAATATTAAGAAAGGTTTAAAATGCGTGAATTATCAGTAAATATCTTTAGAGCCAATATAAAAAGTTTAGTTGATCAGGCCGTTTCCAAGCATGAGCCTATCAGAGTACTTCGTAGAGCAGGTCGTGATTTTGTTGTTATGAGCGCTGAAGATTGGGAAAGAGAACAAGAGACGTTGTATGTACTTCAGAATTCCTCTTTGATGAAACAAATTGCTGAATCTGTAAAGACTAATACTACAGAAACAGGTTATAAACCTACTGATAAGGAATTGGATGAGATCAATAGTGTTTGAAGGTATTACATGGGGAAAATATGAAGAATTAAGAAAGAAGGATAAAGTTATTCATAAGAATTTATGCAAGATATTAAAAGAGATGCAGCGTGGAAATCCTTCAAAGGGACTTGGTAAACCGAAACAATTAAAACACAATTTATCAGGATATTGGTCGCGAAGATTATCTCATGGCGATAGACTAATTTACAAGTTTGATGATAACGCGATTTACATATTTGCAATTGGCGGTCATTACGATAGTTTTTAAAGGTGATTTTATCCTTTTGAATAAAAGATTCTGAGACATATAAACAACAAAGTAGGATAATAAAAATGAAAAGATTTATCTTAATATTACTTTTATTAGTTATGTCAAATTCTTATGTGTTTTCGCAAAATTCAAACGGGCTGCAGCTTTATATTAACAGCGGCGCGGCGCTTCCGGCATTCCCGCAGCATTTTAGTGATTACTGGGACGCCGGAATAAGTTTTGGCGCCGGCGCTTCCTATCCGCTATACAGCATATTCAGTATACAACTCGGTCTAAATTACAACGGCTTTCTCTTTGATGATAAAAAATGGCTGCAAGATTTGGATAAATATTTAATCAGCGAGGGCGAAGAAGAAGTCGGCGATGAAATGATTGTCAGCGGCGGGATGCGCAATATATTTGAAGCCAATCTTGATTTAAAAGCAAATTTCAGTTTAATGGGCGATAAGCTGAAACCCTATTTAATAGGAGGGTTTGGTTTAATCAATATGAATACAGACGATTTATTAATATACTCTTCAGAAATTAAATTTATATCTGAAACCGTATTAGCCTTGGGAGCGGGGGGCGGATTTGTTTTCAATTTGAATAAAGAGACGAATATTTTTATTGAGGGATATTATAAATATGCCTTTACAAAAGATGAAAATAAGTTGGAAACGCCTATTGATGTTGACGGTGTTTATAGTGAAAAAAAGATGGGTTATTACGCTTTAAAAATAGGGGTGTCATATAATTTAGCAAAAAAGTAGAATCTTATTAGCCACCCACGAAGTGGTGCCTGCGGCATAAGTCACCCACGCAAGTGGTCACTTCGTGAAAAGACACAAAGATAAAAATAATCAGCGCCTGAACGGAAACTAACCAAAACTGTCATTTCGAAGCGGAGCGAGAAATCTTATATCCCCTGGAATTATTGAAGTTAAAGATTTCTTCCCGATGAATCGGGATCGAAATGACAAAAATATGTATTTTCATTCAGTCGCTAATTAATAATTAATGAGATTTAGTTTCTTAAAATATTTATAAAAGTTGTTTACTATGTGTCAAACGCTTAACAAAGTATGGTTGATTTTTACCGCCATACTTTTTTTTATCCCAAACTGCACTAAAAATGAAACGGATAATATTATCGCTAAAGTAGGAACATTATCCATATCAGTTGAAGAATTTAAAGACGCCTATCAATTTAATCCTCATTTGAGCTCTGTAAAAAATCCGCAAATAGCGAAGCAAATCGTTTTAAGATCTTTAATAGCGGAAAAAATTATCGCCCGGCAAGGTTATGAAAAAAATATTCAAAATCAATCAAGAATAAAATTACAGTCAGATCAATACGAACGCGAAGCGATAATCGAAAAATTTTGGCAGGTAAAAATATT